>DASXKV010000025.1 GCA_036496605.1 Gemmatimonadaceae bacterium
CCCCGATGAAGCTCATTCCAATTTTGGGATCTTCCGCGAATTTCGGGATGATCCCTTCAGGAGGGGAAAGTGGCCGCTGAAGCCGCTGACACGGCGCTGAAGCCGCTGACAATCTCCTCTGGATGGCAGCGCACACGCACCAGGTCAGATTGTTTGTCTTTGCTTAAGTGCGCCGATGAGCTCCGATCGGTCATGGAAACTTCCCAAAACATTTAGAACGCATCGACACCGGTGCGAGGACCTCGCTGCGCAGACGGAACACATCAGCGGTGTCAGCGCGTGTCAGCGGCTTCTGCGGCCCCCACCACTCTGCGCGTCGCGACTCTCCCAGAAATGCCGGAAGAACCCAATTTTGGGATCTTCCGCGAATTTGGGAACGGTTGAGGTCAGCAGGGCCGCTGAAACCGCTGACACTGCGCTGAGACCACTGACTCGCTCCTCAGCACCGACGGCTCCATATCCCCATGGAGCTGCTGATTCTTTGTTCAAAATGCCTCTGGACGCTTCCAACGACATGGGAAACCTCCGGACGCACTCACAAGTGCAAAAGATGATCAGTTGGGGCGCAAAGCTGCCCCTGCACGCGAAGGCCATCAGCGGTGCGCTAACGGGCTTCGCAGTTTCTGTCCTAGGGCAAAGCACCCTTGGCGAAACGGATCCTTCGCCCCGCGCGTCGACAATCGAGGACTAATTCACGAGAAGGAGGCGGACAATGCGCTCGCTTTTGGTCGCCGGGCTGATTCTGATCATCGCGCCGCAGGTTCGCGCGCAAGATTCACTTCCTCGGTTCGCGCTCAACGGGCATCGCGCCGGCGAGACAAGCGCTGCCGGAGAACCGTGGACTGAGTGCAGGAAACTGGACGACGTAACGCAAATGTGCGCGAGGGAAGGCGAGGCAATAGGCAGCATGAAGCTCGACGCCGGCTACCTCTACAGGAACGACCGGCTCTCCATGATTCATATCAAGGCCGATTCCGGGGCGGCATTTGATCCCCTGCTCGCGACGTTGACCAAGCGCTACGGCGCGCCGCGCGCGCTAAGACGCGGTAAGGGCTTTGACTATGCGCAGTGGCTGTTCAAAGATGGACGCCTGCACCTGACACGAACTGGCACACTCGTCATCGCGCAATTCGCGGTGGGAAGATGAGCAAGAGCGAAATGACCAAACGGCGCGAAGTCCCAAACGACGCGAAGTCCCATACTGCGCCAGTTCCCATACGGCGCTGAGTTCCATACAGCGCGAGGTCCCAAACGACGTTTAACGACGTCCGGGACTTCGCGCCGTCTGGGACTTCGCGCCGTCCGGGACTTCGCGCCGTCCGGGACTCAGCGCCGTTCGGGACCTCGCGCCGTTCGGGCTCTTCAAATTCAAAATTGACGCCGAGGGGCACTGTTAGTCGACATCGATCAGCGTACGCGCCGCCGATCGAACCTTTCGCTAGGCTGAATCGTAGGAACAGTGTCACGAGAACATCGAAATGGAGACGTCATGTTGATTGCTCGACGAAGCGCGGGTTGCGTCGCCCTCTGCTTGCTCGCCAGTGCCCGCGCGTGGTCGCAGGCGCCGGCACACCAGGAAGGCATGGCGGGAATGGATCACGCCGCGATGGGACCGGTCTCAGCGCAGGCGCAGCATCAGATCGCGGAGGTTGCCAAGGCGATGCAGGCCCTCGCCGTCCCGACGGCAGCGGCAACCGCCGGGTTCAAACCTGTGTTCGGCTGGATCCCTACGATGGGCGTGCACTGGGTCGATGAGAGCCGCATGGTGAAGGACAAGCAAAGCGATCTGGCGGCCCCGAATAACCTCATGTTCTCGAAGATCAACGGACGCGATTCGCTGGTCGGCGCGGCATACGCGTATATCACGCCCGTGGCCGACACCGTACGGCCGGCGCTCTTCGACGGCAAGCCGCCATGGCACCAGCATGAGGATCTGGCGCCGCCGGGCGAAACGCTCGTCATGCTTCATGTCTGGTTCGTGCCATCACCCGACGGCCCATTCGCGGGCACCAACCCGAACCTTCCATTTTGGGCTGCTGGTCTCGCGGCGCCCGAGGCGTCGCGGATGCACGACGCGATGTTCAACTCGCTGGTACGGCGGGCCGGGCTCGGTATCGCGGAGGTGACCGATACCCTTTCGATCTTCCCACGGATGGCGCGTCGCGCCGACATCCAGGTGGCGGTTCAGCCGTATCGCGACTCGCTTCGGGCGATCATCCCGGAGCTGCTCGCCGCGCAGCGGGCCAAAGACGTCGCGCGTTGGGACCGCGCCGCCGAGCGGGCGGCCGCGCAATGGGACTCCGTCTATCAGACGTATCTGGCGCACGCACCCACGCCGCTGGCCAGGCAGCGCATGGAGAAGCGCGTGGCAATGCTGCTCGGCGAGCACACACACTGATCGGGTGAGTCTTTTAAAGGCGCGAAATCCCGAACGGCGCGAAGTCCCGAACGGCGCGAAGTCCCGAACGGCGCGAAGTCCCGAACGGCGCGAAGTCCCAAACGGCGCGAAGTCCCGAACGGCGCGAAGTCCCGAACGGCGCGAAGTCCCGAACGGCGCGAAGTCCCAAACGACGTTAAACGTCGTTCGGAACTCAGCGCTCTTCGGAACTCAGCGCTCTTCGGAACTCAGCGCTCTTCGGAACTCAGCGCCGTTTGGGACCTTGCGCAGTATGGGACCTGGCGCCGTTCGGGACTTCGCGCCGTTACTTCGACTTCGCGGCTAGACGACGGATTTCCGACGCCATCGTCTTCACGCGCGCCGAGTCCTTGGCACCCTTCGCGTCAGCGTCCACCTGCCGCGCGAGCTTGTTGAGAGACGCGGCCCGCGCCGCGCCGCTCTGCTTCTCCGCTGCATCGAGCGAGCTGGCAATCGCCGACGTCTTGTCGCTCGTTAGGCCGTCGTTGCGCACGAGCTGGTCGAGGTACGAGCGCACTACTGGGAACGCCGCCGGCCACGCGACCTTCGGCTGACTCTGCGGGTTGTACTCCTTCAGCGTCACCAGCTTTGCGGCGGCGATCTCGTTCGCCGAGAGCTGCGCGCTTGGCGTCAGCTCATAGACGTCGAACCCTCGGTCGAGCTCCGACGAGTAGATCATCCCGTTCCAGTAGTACGCGCCCCATGAGCCGCCGATCGTGTAGCGTGAGCGCTCGCTCGCCTTCGACGTGTCGGCCGGCTCGTCGATCGGACCGCGATCGTAGTACGCGATCTCGGTCGGGTGGTCGGTGTCCGTGAAGTCCATGACGTCCACGCCACCCTGGTACCAGCCCTGCACGTAGAGGTCGCGTCCCGGCACCGGTATGATTCCCCCGTTATGCGAGACGCAGTTCTCCTGCGCGGACTGCGCGGTGGGAAGCTTGAAGTAGGAGCGCTGCGTCAACTTCTTGTTGTCTGCGCTCGCGGTGACGATCGTGTTGCCGCCCAGCTCCATTATGCTGCCGGCCTGGCACATCGGGCCCGTGCCACCGCCCCACTCGTCGGTCCAGAGGGTCTTCTTACCGTCGTTGCTGAACCCGGCGGTGTGCCGGCCCTGGAAGTTGTTGGTGTCGGTAATGGCCGACAGCCGCACCGGCTTCTCGGGGTTCGAGATATCGACCATGATGGCGTAGCTCGAGCACGCCGCGGCAAGCAGGTGCATCGCCGGGTAGGCCGTCACGTCGTGACAGTTGCGCGGGCCCGTGTGCAGCGGGTCAGGGGCGCCGTTAGGCGCGCCGGCTTGGGCTGCACCCCGCGGTCGGCGGCGGCTGTCCGGCGGAGCGCAGAAGGTGACGCAAGTTGGCGATCCCTCGAGGCCCGTGAAGATTCGCGCGCCCGGGATCACCGCGGCCCGCTCTGGGTGGTCGAGCGGCACCTTGATGATGTCGAGTTGGTAGAGCGAGTTCGTTGGGTCGGCGGGGTCCGTGCCGTTCTTGCACCCGGCTAGCTCCGAGTCCGGCCGCGCGGCCTGCTGCCCCGACACGTAGATGTAGATGATGTTGGGATCCGTCGGGCTCGGGATGACGGTGTGGGTGTGTGAGCCTTTGCAGGTCTGCACGTTCTTGATCAGCTTGGGCGCGTGCGGGTGGGAGACGTCGTAGATGCGCACGCCCGCCATGTGGTCCTTCGGGTCCTGCACGCCGCCCTTGGCGCAGTCAGTGCGATTGCCCGCGCCCTCGGCGGAGAGAAAC
Source organism: Gemmatimonadaceae bacterium (assembly GCA_036496605.1). Classification (NCBI taxonomy): domain Bacteria; kingdom Pseudomonadati; phylum Gemmatimonadota; class Gemmatimonadia; order Gemmatimonadales; family Gemmatimonadaceae; species Gemmatimonadaceae bacterium. Next base: position 4,165 of record DASXKV010000025.1, read on the forward strand.
AGCAGGTTGCCAATGATCGACGGGTCGCCTTGCGACGTGATGCACTCCACGACCGACGCGACGACCGGCTTGGCCGGATCGCTCACGTCCCACACCGTGAAACCGGCGAAGTTGCCTTGGTACACGAAGTGGCCGTCGCCGAACGCCAGGTCGGAGTTGATGAACGCCAGGCCGCGCGAGCTGTCGAACTGCGCCGGCTTCGGCGAGAACGACACGAGGCGCATGTTGCTCGCCGCGACTCCGGCGTCAAACCGGCCCGGCTTGAGATTGCTCCGCGGGTCGGCGGCGCTCGGATAGCTCTGCGCCGACACGAGCGCCGGCACGGCGAGGGTCGCGATGAGGCTTATCAGCCTGCTTGCACTGCGCATCGGGAGGGACTCCAGTGAGTGGTGATGAATGCGCCGCGCGGGGTTGGGGCCCCGCGCGCTTCCAATAAAACTGCTCTGCGCAGCAGAGCCGCGTCGGTGCTTCACTTCGCCGGGAGTTGCGTGAGCAACCTCTGCATGATGCCGATCTCTGTAGTTTGCGCCGTGACGACATCGTTCGCGAACACGTTCACGTCGACGTCCTGTCCAGCGAGTGAGACGTTGAACAGGTCATCCACCATCTTCAGCGCGCCGGCGTGATGCTGGATCATGAGGCGGAGGTACGCGCGGTCGAAGTCGACTCCCTTGGCCGCGTCGAGCTCCTTGATCTGCGCCGCCGTCAGCATGCCCGCCATCATCACGTTGTGCCACGACGACGTATCCGGTGCGAATTGTTTGTTACGCGAAAGCCAAGCCTGCATGATGTGAATCTCCGGCAGCTGCGATTGATCAATTTTGTTCGAGAGTTTCAGCACCTGCGGATTGGCGTTGTGCGACTCGGCCATTCGCGACATGACGATCGCCTGAGAGTGGTGCGCGATCATTCCCTGCATGAACTCGACGTCGGCCTTGGTGTACAGGGCGCCTTTCGGGATCGTGATCTCGTGAGCCATGTCCATGCCGCTCATGGCCGTCGTGCCGCCATTCTGGGACAGCGCGAGCGACGGGCCGCCGATCAACATGATAAAGAGCACGAGTGCACCGGCGACGCATTTGGTCGTCACGACGACCTCCTTCAGTCAGTCTGCTCGACGAGAGCGAGTGTGGATGGGCCCCAAGGAACCGGCGATACGATACGGCGTATCGAGTGAGAGGACTAGATGTGGGGCTATCCTCGCGACGGCGCTGAGTTTCAAACGGCGCGAAATCCGAAACGGCGCGAAGTCCCAAACAGCGGCGCAGCAGGCCGAAAGAACGACACCGAGATCAGCGGCAGAGAAAAGGACGCGAACCCGTGAGCAGGCGATCGCATGGAGAGTTGCCGTGGCCTAGGGAGTCCCCAAAACGGTGACCAGCCGACAGCGTGACTGCACGCATCGCGTTCATATCGCCACTTGCATTCGCGAACTGCGTGTTCGCCAACGCGGACACGGGCTGTCGCCGACCGCGTCATACATGAATGTGCCAGAGCTCTGGAATTATCTGGGGCCTGCGAATCCCCCAGTGCTGGCGCTGATCGCAAGAGTCAAAGCGCTCGACGTCAGCGTCACTCCTAACACTCCATGCGTTCGCGCAGCGGTACGGATTGGCCTATTTCGAATCCGCTCCGCGGGACTCCACGGAAGCCAAGATTCCCTGAAGAATCCAGTGCTGCCACCACCTCGCGTTTCGAGGGCCCTGACGCGGGGCGCGGTCATTCTCGGCAAACCGGCCGGAATCCCGATAGCGACATGGGCGGCGAACCGTTCGCTGGCCTAACGTGGCGTGCGCTTTCATCGCGCCAGTCCAACCATCGAGCCGCCAAGCGCGCTGAATGCCTCCGCGCGCGCTCTGTCCACTCCGGTGATCAGCGCACCGTCCTCGACTCAGGTCAAAAGTTGGTGATTCAGGGCACGTACGTGCTTGTCGCGACGCGGCGCGGATCTTTCTAGATGTTGCGGCGTCTCAGCAAGGTGAAGCCGCCGCTGGGTTGGAGCGGCCGGGTGCACAAACGCCGAGTTGGAGGAGCAAATGCGAAAGTTGATGGTTCTAGCAACAGTCGCGACGATCGCCAGTGTGGGCATGGTTGCAAACGCTGGAGCGCAGGTGTACTACCCGAACACTTCCAACACGCCGTCGCGAGTGCAGGGCCGGTCCGGCTATCCTTCGTCGTATCCGGGTTACCCGCAGCAGCAGTACCCGCAGTACCCGACCACCTCGCAACGTCATCATGCGAAGAAGCATCACGCGAAGAAGGATCGCGATGGCGACGAGGACGACAATGGTCGCTGGGGCGACAATGGCGGTCAACACGACAATGGTCGTCATAACGGCTTCGACCACAGCCGGCACTACGGGTACGGCACGAACAGGAACGGACTGCCATCTCGCGGCAACGAACATGATTCAGGCGCGCGAACGCGCGGCCGTTCGGGCCAGGATCGCGAGGACAGGCCGAATCGCGATTGGCGGAATCGGGTTGACCGGAACTGACGATCAGCACTCGAGTCAGGTGCCCGATGGTAGGAGATCGACCGATGTGGACGTAACGGGCGCCACGGGCACCTGCCGCGCACTGAAGACGAGGCTCAGGTTGTCCGCCGGACCGTAGATCGTAAGGCCATAGAACGTTGCTCGGCCGAGATCATCCGTAAGGAGACTGAGCGAACCACCGAGGATGTGAGTAAAGCTGTCGCCGATTGCCGCTACGGCCACGACCACGTTCGCTTGTGGCACATCGTTCCCGAATCGGTCGACGAGGCGGAGCACCGGTTGAGAGATGAGTGGAGTACCTGATACGGCGACTCTGTCGGGTTCTACCACTATGGAAAGCGCCGCGACGGCGTCCGGAATCGCTTTCGCGTGAACCGTCGCAACGATTGGGCTAATTGCCTCGCCTCTCGGGACGCTCACGTCGAGTGTCATCAGGTCGGCGGCCACAGGGGGCATGGTCCACGTCGTCAGAGCTACGCCGCCGTTGTCTGTCGTCGCTTGTGCGGGCTTGACGTTGCCATCACCGGCCATCGGCATAAATGTCACCGTCACTCCGGGAACAGCCCGATTACTGGCGTCGGTCACTTTCACGACGATCGGTGCGGATAACGCCGTCGCAACTGTCCCCTGCTGCGCGTCGCCGCTCACGACCACCACGTTCGCGGGAGGACCGGGGGGTTTTGGACTCTGATCGCTGCACCCGACGATGGCAGTTGAGCAAATTAGAACGCTTGTGACCGTTCGACGAAAGGACATTGCACGACTCCCAGTGTCGGAGTTGCGTCGCTCACTCGCCGCGACGGTCTCGGCGCGAAGTCGCTCAGCAGGATGATGTACGGCCTCAGAAACCAATCCACGTTGTCGTGAATTTGGTTTCCGCGATTGATGCTCTACTCATCTGCCTCCGTTTGGCGTGACGAGTGGGACTCAGCACGCCTTTCGACGGCTGCTTTCCGATGCGACAATCATGACGTGAGCGACTTGAGTGCGGCAATCGACGGGCAAAAGAAGTATTCGCCGCCCGTCGGTATCACCCAGTCGATTCCCTTTCCGGAATCATCCTTCGTGTCGAGTTGCGTGCAAATGTCTTTCCCACCCGTGTTACGCAACCGAACGAAGAACCGTCGCACGCGCTTGTCCTTGTTGGTTTGACCGATAACCGGATCGTGTCCGGTTGGAAGCTTTTTTTGTCCAGGACATGCGTGTCCTTCGGCCGCTTTCTCGCTGAAGTCCGGCTTGTTCACCCAGATCTTCACGACGAACTCGAACTGACCCACAATTGACGTTTGGTACGAGAGGAAGTGGAGACCGCGTCCACGTGCCCGCGGGTCGCGTTTCCTTGGATCGTCATCCACCGGCGTCTCCGGCGTCGAAGCAGAGACGTCTCCGAACGGAATCCCTCGTCGCAGAATTCGGTGAGTCTGCGTGTCCACTTCGCTCGCATCGGTCTGATCGGAGACCGTCAGATCGTTCCTCGGATAGGCCTTTCGAATATGCATATCGAAGGGTCCATGAATGCCAGTTGCATGCTCCGGATCAACCGTCTTGTCCGAATCGTCCGTGAACGCGTCCGGAAAGGTCTCCTCGCAGTCGAAGCGACCGCGCGCCAACGGAGTCGGGTGGTCGGGCGGCTCGTCGGGATTGAATTCAAAGTTATTGTTTGCGCAATCGTCATCGCCCATCGGCTGGTTGTCGGCCTCCGGCGTCCGAGTGACGGGCGCGCCGCTGAGCCATCTCCCGACCAGCTTCGCGCTGAGATGGTTCGGGTGAACGTGGTCAGGCGCATTGCTGAAGGGCGGAGCGCTGAGAAGCTTCGCCTTGTCCTTTAGAAACTTGTGAAAGGCGAAGACATCTTGACGAAGCCGGCGAATTACGAGAAAGGATCCATCTCTCGTGAGCTCTTCGATGTCCTTGCCTGTTCCGCCGTTGCGGACTTTGCCCTTGCTATCGTCGAGTGTTTCTGCCCCCGGATCTTGCGCCGGATAGCCGAACACGAATTCGCCAGGCCAGAGAAGGTCTTGACCGGGCTTTCCCTGCGTCCGTCGGCCCTGGCCATCAACCTTCTCCGGATTCTGTCGCGGTGTGAGCACATCGTGTGGATCGTCGGAGATTCGGCCCCGTACTCCCGGCTGTGAGACACCATCGAGCGTCTTGAACTGTTCGTGCCCTGAAAGTGGAGCCGGAAGGTTCTTGCCGAGCTCCTCGAAGACCAGAGTCGCGCCTTTGATATGTTGCTTCACGAACTCGACGCGTGCGCTCATCCTCGGCTCGTCATCGCTCGCAACAATGAAGACGAGATGTACGGGCTTTGGCTTTCCCGCTGCCTCCAGTCCGCCGATGACCCAGTTTCTCGCGTTCCCTTCGGCAGCCGCGTCGGCTGGATCGTCGAGCTCTTCCACGGCTCTCAGCGCCAGCCCCTCCTTGAACGCTTCGTCATCGAACTTCTGAACCAAGGCAGCCGGCACGAGTTTCCGCAAACCTTCAGCGGAGAGTGCGAGGTTTACCCAAGTGGCAACGAGTCCCGTCGGGTCACCGCCATTGCTGTGAAATAGCTTGAAGACGCGGTTGAAGCGAAGGACCTCGCGAGTCGTCGAGATGAAACCCCGCGCGAGTAGCGGTTGCAGTGACCGCCTGAAGGCATTGACCTCGTCGAGGTTGTAAAAGAGGAGCGTTTGAAAATCCTTATTGAAGCCAGCCAGAATGTTGCCTTGGATGTTGTCCACGTTGAGAACTTCTTCGACGTGACGAGGCTCGGGATCGTTCGCCACGTCGGGAAACGCCGGATCATCCGGGTCGGGGATATCGAAGGGCGGTACGGCGGGAGCTTCGCGTTGAGCTGGTCCGGGCATGGTTCTGTCCTCGTTAGGTGCCCGTGAGCCGAGCGGTTCGTCGTCGCCCGCTCGAGAAGTGAGTCAAGACTGCCGAGTCGTGTGACCACCGCGCTGTGTCGAATCGCACGAACGTGCGTTAGTCGGCGCAGAGCGGCCTGAGGCATCGATCCTTGGCCACGCGATCATTTGCGAGGCGCGGTCTCTAGACACGGATGAAGAATGGGAGCATTTCGTGCTCGGTACGTTCGCGCCATGGAGGGTGATCTGATAACAGCCACCTGGTGAGAAGTTATTAATGATCCGGTCAACGGGCAGCAGTCCGCCACCACCGCGGCGTCGATGCTCGAAGAACGGGTGAGCCCGCTCGCCGGCGCGGCTGCGCCCCTCGAGCTCCTCGTGAACGTGCCGCTGCTCGTGACCGCGTATTACGTCGAGGTCCCCGATCCATCGGTGGCGGGCGAGCGCGTGGCGTTCGGCACGTCGGGGCATCGCGGCTCGTCGACGGCGCGTACCTTCAACGAGCGGCACATTCTTGTCATCACGCAGGCGATCTGTTCATACCGGCGTGCACGGCACATCGACGGCCCGTTGTTCCTCGGCATCGATACGCATGCGCTCTCGGTTCCCGCGTTCACCACCGCACTGGAGGTACTCGCCGCCAATGGCGTAGATGTGATGATCGCGCCGGATGGCCAATACACGCCCACGCCAGCCGTGTCGCACGCCATTCTCACCTACAACCTCGGCCGAACGTCAGGTCTGGCCGACGGCATCGTGGTGACGCCATCGCACAACCCGCCTGACGACGGCGGCTTCAAGTACAACCCGCCGCACGGCGGACCGGCGGAGCCCGAGGTGACCGCGTGGATCGAAAAGCGCGCGAATGAATTGCTGCGCGCCAGGCGGCCCACGATCCGGCGCATGCCGTACTCGCGCGCACTCGGCGTGTCGACGACGCACCGGCACGACTACGTCGCGAGCTACGTGAATGATTTGAGCGCTGTGCTCGATCTGGACGCGATGCGAGACGCGAGAATTCACGTCGGCGTCGATCCGATGGGGGGCGCGGGCGTTCAGTTTTGGCACGCGATCGCCGATCGTTACCGGCTGAACGTCAGCGTGGTGAGCGACGTCGTCGACCCCACGTTCCGGTTCATGACGGTCGACTGGGACGGGAAGATACGCATGGATCCGTCGTCACCGTACGCAATGCGCAGGCTGCTCGCGCTCAAGGATCGTTTCGACGTAGCGTGCGCGTGCGATCCGGATCACGACCGTCACGGAATCGTGGTGCCGAGCGCGGGACTGCTGCCGCCGAATCATTATTTAGCCGCGGCAGTTGAGTATCTTTTCACTCACCGTCCGGCGTGGAAGAGCGACGTGCGCGTGGGAAAGACCGTCGTCACGAGTGCGATTCTGGATCGTGTCGCCTCGCGGCTCGGACGTCCGTTGTACGACGTGCCCGTCGGCTTCAAGTGGTTCGTAAACGGTCTGCTCGACGGCAGCGTCGGCTTTGCTGGCGAGGAGAGCGCGGGCGCCTCGTTCCTGCGACGCGATGGCACCGTGTGGACGACCGACAAGGACGGCATTGTCGCGGCGCTCCTCTCGGCGGAGATGACCGTGCGCACCGGTCGGGATCCGGGTGTGCTGTACCGCGACCTCACCGCCGAATTGGGCGATCCGGCGTACCGCCGCCTCGATATGCCGGCGACCGCCGGCGAGAAGAACCGACTGGCGCGCCTCGATCCATCGCAGCTCGGCATCACGCAGCTCGCTGGCGAACCGGTGCAGGCCATGCTCACGCGGGCCGCGGGGAACGGCGCGCCGATTGGTGGGCTCAAGGTGGTCGCGGCGCATGGCTGGTTCGCCGTTCGGCCGTCGGGCACTGAGAACATTCTAAAGATGTACGCCGAAAGCTTCCGCGGCGACGAGCACCTCGGCCAGATCATCGAAGAGGCCGAGTCAACGCTGTCCGTGGCGCTCGGGAACACAGGGTCATGAACGCATGTAGCGCTCGACAGCCCCTGCTTCCACCCGCCGCACTTGTACCTTATCCTCCCGATGATCCGGCCATTCAAGGAGGAGTGCTACATGACGGACTTCGACGAGCGCTTCCGTGCCGACCTTGCACTCGTCGGGCAAGGGCGGAGCGACGCGGACCTCGCAACCCTCCTACACACGCCGCTCTCGAAGTTGCGCCTGTTCACGGCGGATCCGCAATCTGCACCGCGGGGTTCTTCGATACGCTGGCCGAGATCTGTCTCCTTCGCCACAACGCGATCGCATTCGCGGACGGCCCGAACTCGTACCTGGCTACGAGCGAGTCGACCCATTATCTCGAATCGAGCACGTTGTACGCTGACGAAGCGGCTCGACGGATCGCCGCCGCGTGGGCAGTTATGAGAGAGTCCGTACCCAAAAGGATGCCTGAGCGAGAGCTGCGGCGGCGCATCAACGCGTGGCTCGCGGGCAATCCCTGCGAATGGAGAAACCCGGCACGAAGTCTCGAGGAACTCGCTGGTCTTTGCGGAAAGCCGGTCGATCAGGACCTCGAGGATCTCGGCTTCAGCTTCGAGCGTCGCGCGAGCTGATTTGTGTCCGCCGATGCTAGGCGATTGATGAAGGTTTGCTAACCAGTCCTCTCGTTCGACCTCGGCGCCGGCACAACCAGCGCGGCGTCGTCGAGGCCGGCCTTTTTCGGTTGAGGGATTGCAGAGATGTGGTTCCGTAAGGAGAAGAGCGTCAAAGCGCCGCCGCGTAAATGCAGTCGATGCGGTGAACGAGTCGGCGTCGTTCACTTGAGCCGGGTTGCGACAAAGGATGTGCCCGGGGACGCGCTCTCGCTTTGTGAAGAGTGCGCGCGCCTGCTTCGCAACGATCCTGAAGACTCATAAACGGACGGAGGGTTGCGACTGTTGATCTCACTCGAGCAAGAACGTTGACAGGAGCATGAAGACTCCGATGCCGTACAGACGTTATATGAGAGCTCTCCGGGTCGCGACCGCTGTCGCGGTTGGAACGTTGTCGCCTTGTCTCAGTGACGCACAGACGTTGCACGAAACGCGACCGCTAGCCGCACAAGGACTCGATAATGTCATCGCCTTCACGCGCCTAACGGGATACGTTCGCTTTTTCTATCCAGGCGACTCGGTTCTAACGACGAACTGGGACGACTTCGTCATCCGTGGGATGCGTGCGGTCGAATCCGCTCCCTCGGCGGACAGCTTGGCGGCGACGCTTCGCGTCTTGTATGGCGGTGTGGCGCACGAGCTACAGATCGTCCACGGCGCTCGTACGCCTGCAGCGAAGGCTCCGTCGTCGCCTAACGGCGATGAGATTGTCTTTTGGCGACACTGCGGCTACGGCGTACTGGGGTCAGCGCGTATGACGATTTACCGAAGCGAACGTGTGTCGTTGCGAATACGAGACGCCGTGCCAAAGAGTGTCGAGACCGCCGGGTGCGGTAGCCCACGCCCTTTCCCGATACCGGACCCCGCGACACCGTTCGTCGCGCCACTCGGGAACGATCTGACCGTGATCATGCCGCTCGCGCTCTATCGTCGTGTGGGTCTTCTGAGCTTTGGCAATCTCGACACCTACGCTCCGCAGCCACCTCAAGAGACCTTCGGCATCAGCGAGCGCGCCACGCGTCTCGCCGATGTCGCTCTCCTCTGGATGGTGCCGCAGCATTTCTACCCATATTTCGATATCGCGAAAACGGATTGGCCGGCGGCGCTCCGCGATGCCTTGCAAGAGGCAGCCGTTGCCGCCACCGATACCGCGTTCGACGCAACCCTCGAACGACTCATTGCGAAGTTGCACGACGGTCACGGAAACGTGTTCAACTCCGCGCGACCGCTCGCCGGCCCTGACGTACGCCTCGGCTGGATCGAGAATCGGGTCATCGTCACGGCGGTCGGCAACAGTGCGGCGGTGCACGGTATTCACGTTGGTGATGAGGTCACTCGCGTAGACGGCGTATCGATCACCGACGCACTGCGTGCTCGGGAGACGCGCGTGTCCGGCGCGACGCCGCAGTGGATTCGAGACGTATCGCTCCGCAGACTGCTCGCTGGCCCTCGAGGCACAACGACGAGAGTCGAGTTTCGCGATGCGTTCGCGACGACTGCCGGCAGCCGCACGGCCACTTTGCCGCGAGAGGCAGGACCGCTTCCGTCCGAACAGCGGCCTCCGAAAGTCGCCGAACTTCGGCCCGGGCTCATGTACGTCGATCTCGATCGCGTGACGGATGCGGACATCGACGCGGCGATGCCGCGGCTCGAGAAGGCCGCCGGGATCATCATCGACATGCGCGGCTACCCGCAACACGTGAACACCGCGGCGCTGTTGGCCCAGTTAGCGGATTCGACGATTAGCTCGGCCCAGTTCGAGCTGCCACTCATCGTGCGGCCGGATCATGAGCAAATGCTCTTTTCCGACGTGGGGTGGCGCCTTCGCCCGCAGTCCCCGCGGCTTCATGCCAAGATCGCCTTCCTGGCGGGACCGGGGTCGATCAGCTACGCGGAATCAACGCTGGGCGTGGTCGAAGAGAACCACCTCGGCGAGATCGTCGGCGAAACGACCGCGGGCACGAACGGCAATATCGATCCGTTCACGCTACCGGGCGGATATCGCGTCGTGTTCACCGGAATGCGCGTCGTGAAGCGTGACGGCACGCCACATCATGGGGTAGGAATCAAGCCGACCATTCCGGTGTCTCGAACGATCGCCGGCGTGCGCGCGGGCCACGACGAGGTACTGGAACGTGCCATCCAATATCTCTCCACGCCTGCGCGCATAACGCGAGGGTCATCACGTGCGACTCACTGAGCCAGCCCTCGCTGGGCTGTGACAAGGGCATACCGGTCGAAGAGCTCCGCACTGAACGGCCGGGTTATGTCGTCCAGGAGTTGGACTCTTGTGTATCGCTCCGCGATTAGAGTAGTTGGTGGTCACTCTCTCACTCTCTCTGACGTGCGACGATGATCTATCCCGGCGGTATCCGAAGCGAGGAGACCGATTGCGAACAACGTGGCTTTCCATTTGCCGAGACTGTCGCGCGAGATCTGCGAACCGCGGTGCATGGCGATTCTTACGGAGCTCCTCTCGACTCAGACGTTGCCGTGCTCGCGCGTACACACATCTTCATGAACGCGAGGGAACGATCGAAGCTCGCGGTGTCGGCCGGCTGACGCACGCTCGTCGCCGGCTCCGGCCGCGTCTCCCACGCCTGATCAATGAGATCGTGCCAACTCGCGTCGAACGTCGCCTTGGCCCATTCGGCTCCGCCGCGCTTCGAGCCTGGGCGGCCCGCGGTCAGATCATGCAGCATGCGCGCGTAGCTCAGCACGATGTAGCCCTGGTAGAAGCGGTTGCGGTACGGTCCTGGCTCGTTCAGGATTTCCCGCGCCCACTCATCCATGGTGCGGGCAATTTCCTCTCGTAGCGCGGGGATCGAGATCGGATCGACGAGCTCCGATGCGGGCGGCCCATCGAGTGTGATGCCTCGCTCGCGCAGCACAGAGCGGACGACGAGCGTGTTGCAGTGGCTCGACCTAACGAGGATGCTGCTGCCGTGGTCGAGGTACCACAGCGGCGCACCGGATCGCTCGCCACGGCGTAGGATCTCCAGCGGGAAGTACGATCCTTCGAGATGCTTCGCCCATCCGGCCGGCAAGTCGTAGATGTCGCGGTGCACCTTACCGAGCCTCGCGATCTGTTCGGTCGACAGCTCCTCGAGCACCGCGACGACGAAGTCCGCGTCACTGTGCTGGTCGAAATCACCGACGGCAAACGAGCCTTGCAGGTACGCGCCGATGAACGAGTCTCTCAGCGCGCGGCGGATGCCGTCGACGAGTTGCTCGAGAACGCCGTTGAGCTCGGGGTAAGGGGTTGGTGACACCGCCACGTCGCAATCACTCGCGCGTTACTCGTAATGCAACGCTTGCACCGGATCGACGCGCGCCGCGCGCAGGGCCGGCAGGCATCCTGCCGCGAGCGCGACGAGCGCAATGAGCACCGCCGATCCGGTCATAACCAGCGGATCGCTGCCCTTCATTTCGAAGAGGAGCGACGCCGCACCGCGCCCGATACCGTAGGCCGCCGCGGCGCCGATCACAGCACCAATGAGCGTCATCATCGCCACTTGCCGGAGCACCATGCGGAGGATCGCGCTCGCATCCGCGCCGAGCGCCATACGCACGCCAATCTCCTTGGTGCGCTGCACGACCGAATAGGCGAGCACGCCGTAGAGGCCAATCGCGGCGAGCAGCGTCGCAAGGGCGGCGAATGCCGCGGACAACGTGCTGATCATGCGGTCGAGGTAGACGTTGTCCTTCACCTGCTGCGGCAACGTCTTGAACTCTTCGATCGGCAGGTTCTGGTCGAGCTTCGCGATGACACCCCGGATCTCTGGCATGAGCGTCGACGGCGGAAGCGCGCTGCGGACGTAGAAGCTCAGCGACCCGAGGGTGCTGTCCTGTTTGTACGGAAAGTAGAACAGCGGCGGGATTTGGTCTTTCACACTGTTGTACTTCGCGTCCTTCACCAGCCCAACGATCTGGACGTTGAGGCTGTCCCCCTGGCCCATCAGCTTGCCCACCGCGTCGCGACCGAGGCCAAACTTCTTCGCAAACGCCTCGTTCACGATCGCCACTTTCGGCGTACCAATGCCGTCGCTGGGCGTGAACTCGCGGCCGGAGAGAAGTGGAATGCCGAGCAGCGAGAAGTAGCTCGGGCCGATGGCATTGAAGCGTGCGTTCGCGTCGGTATCCGGTGTCTTGTCGAATCCCTGGACCCTGACATCACTTCCCCAGCTGTCGCCGGACAGAATGGGCACGAGTGAACCGACGATGCCGCGCACGCCGGCGAGCGCGCCGATCTGGTCCTCGATGTTCGTGAACAGCTGCGCGTACTGCGCGGGCTTGTAGCCGTTGAGGTCCGGCGACACGCGAAGGGTGATCACGTTCTCGGTGTCGATGCCCAGATCCACGCGACTCACGTTGGCGAGGCTCTTGATGAACAGCCCCGCAGACACGAGCAACGCCATCGAGAGCGCGATCTGCGTCGTGACGAGCGACGTGCGGAAGCGTGTGGCACCGCGCGTGCTCGACGCCTTGCCCGAGTTGTCGCGCAGCGCCGTCACGAGGTCGGGGCGCGTGCTGTGCAGGGCGGGGAAGAGACCAAAGAGCACGCCCGTAATCATCGACAACAGTCCGGCAAAGATGACGGCGCGGCCGCTGAGCGAGAACACCATCGTCGTCGCGACGTCACCCGGGAGCAGGGCCACGATCCCCTTGAGCGTTGCGTAAGCGATGCCGAGGCCCGCGATGCCGCCGAGCAGGGCGAGGAGCACGGACTCGGTGAGCAGTTGCGCGAGCAACTGCGTGCGCGTGCCGCCGAGGGAGAGGCGTACGGCCATCTCGAGCGTGCGGCTCGCCGCGCGCGCGAGGAGCAGATTCGCAATGTTGGCGCAGGCGATGGCGAGCACGACGAGCGTGATACCCAAAAGAAGGATCAGCGGCGTCTTGGTTTCCTTATGCAGGCCGCTCTGGCCGCGGCGCCCATCGGTGAGCGTGAGGGACTTGGCCTTGAAGCGCGCCAGCGAGTGCTCGCTGAGGCCCTTTTGTAGAGCGGCTTCAACGTTGTTTATGATGCTATGATACAGGACGTTCTCCTGCGCCTGCGCCTGTTGCATCGAGACGCCCGGCCCGAGCCGAGCGAACAGATACAGCCAATAGCGCCGGCGATTCTCGAATTGCGCGGAGCCTTTATTCATTGCGTCGGCCATGGTGACCGGCACGTAGACGTCGGGCCTGTTGCCTAACGTGGTGCCGTCGAAGCCGTCCGGACCGACGCCGATGATGGTGAGCGTCTGGCCGTTGACGATGATCGGTTTGCCGATCACCGACGGGTCAGCGCCGAGATGCGTCAGCCAGAATCCGTGGCTGAGCACCGCGATGGTGTTGCCGCCGATGATCCGGTCGTCCGTGGCGTTGAAGAGACGGCCGAGCGACGGCTTGACGCCGAGCACCGGGAAGTACGACCCGGACACCGCCAGGCCGTTACCGCTGAGCGTCTGCCCCTGAAAGGCGACGTTCGCGCCGAAGTGCACGTGCGCGGCGACGCCGCTGAACGGGCCGGGCTGGGCCTCGAGGTCACGGAACATCTTGTAGCTGAAGACCTCATCGCAACCACCGGCCAGGCCGCACGACTGCGAGCCCGGATTCATCGAGTTGCCACCGAAGTCGACCAGGCGCTCAGGGTGTGAGACCGGGAGCGGCGCGAGCAGCATCTGGTTGAACAGCGAGAAGATCGCCGCGTTCGCGCCGATCCCCAGAGCCAGCGAGAGAATGGCGACCACCGTGACGAACGGCGTCTTGAAGAGCGTCCGGAAGGCCAGTTTGATGTTTCGCATGATCTCTTGGACGGCCCGGATGGCGATTTGGTTGATTAACGGCTCTCGACGACGCGACTCCCTTCGATCTGCTCCGCCCGCACGTCGTCTTCCTCCTCGTACATCTGCCGGATCTCGATCTCGCCTTCCCACTTTGGCCAGTGAACGCGGTGCAGCTCCGTGAATTTGCGAGCTTCCTCGAGCGCTTCTGTTTTGGACGCGAGGTTGAAGATCGAGAACCCGCCGATCACTTCCTTCGACTCGGTAAACGGGCCGTCGGTCGTGATGATCTTCCCGTTCGTGATCCGCAGGCGCGCGCCCAACGACGTGGGTTTGAGACCGCCGAACGAAACCATCGTGCCGTTCTTGGCCGCTTCCTGGGCCAGCTTGTCGACGGCTTCGAACAGCGCGGCTGGCGGCGGTCCGGACGCGGCGAGGTTCTCGGAGCCTTTCACGATGAACATGTAGCGCATTGGCGGTTCTCTCCCAGACGGTTGAACGTGGTGAAGGTCGACGGTTTCGTGTCGCCTCCTTACCCTTACGTCGAACGAAGGTGGCTGCAATCGACAAGTTCAACTCGCCGGAATCGAATTACTGGTCCGGCTGCTTGTTGCGATCGATGTGGCAGGCCGAACGGTAGCGAGGACGTGGATGAAGCGCGCGCACTTTAGATTTGGCAAAGGCTTTGGCTTTTCGATCAGCAACAAGCGCGGTCAAGCCGCCGAACCTCCGGCCGCGACAACGCGTTGAGTCCATGAGCGACAACGTCAGGAATGAAAAGCCCGCGAGCTCGGGTCGGCCGCCGAATCAATCGACGAACCCCTTCGCCGGCGGCGCGGGTAAGCCGAAGAAACAAGCGCCAGTTCCTCCGCGGCGCACATGGCTGACCTTCTTCCTGCTGCTGCTCGCCAATTTTCTCCTCGTCCGGCTCTTCTCGCCTGGCGCAGCAACGCCAACGAGAATCCCCTACACGCTCTTCAAGCAGGAAGTCCTCAAGGGGAACGTTCGCGCGATCGATAGCCGAGGAGAAAACATCACTGGACAGTTCATCAGTCCAATAACCTATCCGCCGCCGGGCGACACATCGTCGCACACCAAGCCCGCGCGCCTAACGACCTTCGCGACGACACTCCCACCGTTTGTGGATCCGGGCCTCGAAGCGCTGTTGATCGCCCACGGTGTACGGATCGACGCCGAGCCAGCAGAGAGCGGCGGGAATTCCCTAACGACATTACTCTTTGGCTTTGGGCCGGCCCTGCTGCTCATCGGATTCTATGTGTGGCTCTTTCGACGCGCCGCGAAGGCGGGTGGCGGGATGGGTGGGGCACTGCTTGGCGGTCTCGGGAAGAGCGGGGCGAAGCGCTTCGATCAGCAGCAAGAGGGCCGAGTCACCTTCGAGGATGTCGCCGGAATCGACGAAGCAGAAAATGAGCTCGTCGAAATCGTCGACTTCTTGCGCGATCCGCAGAAGTACACGCGACTCGGCGGCACCGCGCCCAAAGGCGTCCTTCTGATCGGTGCACCTGGCACCGGCAAGACACTGCTCGCGCGAGCAGTCGCCGGCGAGGCGAACGTGCCGTTCTTCTCGATGAGCGGCTCCGAGTTCGTCGAAATGATCGTCGGCGTAGGCGCGGCGCGCGTGCGCGATCTCTTCAAGCAAGCTCGCGAGAACGCTCCCGCAATTGTGTTCATCGACGAGCTCGATTCGATTGGGCGTGCGCGTGGGCGAGCCGTACTCGGTGGATCGAGCGAGCAGGAGCAAACACTCAATCAGATCCTGACCGAGATGGACGGCTTCTCGAGTCGTGAAGGCATCATCGTGATCGCGGCGACCAATCAGCCTGACATTCTCGACAAGGCGCTACTCAGGCCCGGCCGCTTCGACCGGCGCGTCGTCGTGAACCTTCCGGACAAGAGAGGTCGCGCGGCGATTCTCGCGGTGCACACTCGTCGCGTGCCGCTCGCTGCCGATACGAGCCTGGACGGAATCGCCGCCGCGACGCCGGGACTCTCCGGCGCGGACTTGAGAAATCTCGTAAACGAGGCGGCTTTGCTCGCGGCTCGGCGCGAGCAAAATGAAGTGCATGAGAAGGATTTCATGGACGCTCTCGAGAAGATCGTTCTCGGGCCTGAGCGTCCCCTCCTGATGAGTCGGCAGGATCGCGAGCGGATCGCGTACCACGAGGGTGGTCACGCCATTCTCGGGCTTGTCATTCCCGGAGCGGACCCCGTGCACCGCGTCACGATCGTCCCGCGCGGTGAAGCGCTCGGCGTCACATACCAGCGACCCGACACGGATCGGTACAACTATCCCGAGTCCTATCTTCGCGGGCGCATCGTCGGGATGCTCGGTGGACGTGCAGCGGAAGAGATCGTGTACAATACGAAGACGACCGGCGCGCAGAACGACATCGATCAAGCAACGACGATCGCGCGGAACATGGTCACTCGATGGGGAATGAGCGACCGGTTGGGTCTCGTGCGCCTCGTCGGCCGCGAAAACCCGTACCTGGCCGGCCTGGATGGCGATGCAGCCGGACGCGGTCCGATCAGCGAGGATACGGCGCGCACGATCGATGCTGAGGTGCTGCGCATCATCGCCGAGAGCCACGATGAAGCAAA
Source organism: Gemmatimonadaceae bacterium (assembly GCA_036496605.1). Lineage (NCBI taxonomy): Bacteria > Pseudomonadati > Gemmatimonadota > Gemmatimonadia > Gemmatimonadales > Gemmatimonadaceae > Gemmatimonadaceae bacterium. The sequence continues at coordinate 20,511 of DASXKV010000025.1, forward strand.
GCGCTTGCTGACGAAGCACCGCCGCGAGCTCGACGCGCTCGCCGACGCGCTTCTGCAACGGGAGACGCTCGACGAACGGGAGATTCTCGAGGTGACTGGGCTGCCGCCAGCGCCGGTGCTCGAGAGCTTGCCGACGGAACAGTGACCTAGAAGTGCCACCGGGCCGTAAAAGGTGAAGCTTATCGCTGCGGCTTCGGTTTCAAGAGCTCGGCCACCTGTGACTCGAGCTTGGCGAGTCGCGCGGCCACTTCCTCGCGCGGGAGCGCGCCGGTCGCGTATTCGACGATATGCACGCCCTGCCCACTCCCGGTTTGATGCTGTCAGTATTGAGCTCCATTCCAGTGCTCAGGTTTCTCTCGCCCTGCTGAACGATTCGGCCATCACGAATCGCCGACACCATTGCCGGGCGGCCGGACAGTGAGAGTTGGCTCACCGAGAGAAAAACGTTAATGGAGCAGTGCTGCTGCGGCGGCTGTCCGATGCTAGCGCTGATCGGCAGGAGAAGGATCGTGGCGCCGATCGTAATGCTCGACCGGCTGCTGAGGCGAGAACGCATGGTCACCTCCATCGAGTGAGCGAAGTGAGACTGATGCTACGCGAGAACACCGTGTTTCCAGAGTTGCCACCACATCCACGTACGTACTTGCTCCATTCCCCGCTTCTCCTGCTCGACAGTGACATCCGTGAATCCGTCGATGAACCCTTCGTCGATGCGCGCGCGCGGACGCATGAAGCTGCGCTGATGGGAGAGAATGGTGACCGGATCGCTGGGAGCCGTTAGGCGGCCATCGGGTAGCCTTATGCTCGGTGCTGGCTCGCAGGAAATGAATCCGACCTGCTGGCGAACCTGCGCCTCGATACCGGCATCGCCCCAGGGAACGCCGCCCATGCCGCCATGCGTCGTGTAGAATTCCTGCTTCATGAGCTCGCCCAAGCCATTGATCTTCAGGCCGCAGTTACCGAAAGTCTCACGACTCGACGTGGACTTCATCCGGACGGCGTGGTAGGCGTAGCGCACGTTGTCGGGAATGGTCCCTCCCCGCAGATCGACGCTCCGATCGACGGCATCGAAGAGAAACATCGCGTCGACCCTTATGTCCGTGCGGGCCAGGAGCATGGCGGCGTCGATGGCGATCGCGCCGCCTCGGCTGTAGCCGGCGAGGAAGACCGTCTTGTCGCCACGCTCGCGTGCATAGCAGACGTCCTGCACGACGGTTTCGGGCCGGATCAAATTCCCGACGGTATCCGTGCCGGACCAGTCGGGCCCGCGGTAATACATGGCGTTGATGGCGCCCGGTGCCCGGCGGACGATCTGGTGAAGGAAGCTGTGTTGCATCTTGGCCTGGTAGACGTCGTCCCAGACAGGTCCGGTACCGTCGATCGCTGCAAGCATGGCGTGGTCTCCCGTCGCGCTACTCGTTAGGGTGATGTCGGCCCACAGCAACTACTCGATGGCGGTGATGCTCCAGCGCACATGCGCGGTGCCGAGCTTCCCGTCGGCGGTGACTCCGGTTCCCACCATCGCCGCTGCGATTGGACTGTAGAGGTGATACCAGCCGGGGAGCGGCTTCGGCACACTATCGGGCGCGACTTCCTCGATTGCCCACGCTCCGAACTGGCCGTCTCCGGCAACCGTCAATGGCGTGCTCAGGAGCGCGGTGTCGGGAAGGGCGACGGGCAACAGGTCGATCCCTGCCGGAGGGACATAGGCGTTCGTGACGATCTGTCCGCTGCCGATACTCGCGAAAACCGTCGGCGACACCGTGAACTGCAGAGTGCACACGTGGAGGTCATTGTCGGTTGCCAGTGTCACCCAACCGATTGGGAACTGCGGGTCCTTCACGGCATCGCCATCTCCCTCGATGGCCAGGACATCGTTCTGCGTGATATTGATCCACTTCTCGAGCATCGAGATGTGTCCCTTGATCGCATCGGATGCCTGGGATTCGTTCCAGTTGGTGAAGCTGGCGAAGCTCGAATCACCCATGTACTGGTCGAACCGCATTGTCGCCGACCCTTGGTGCTCGAGCGAGTAGCCGACCTGGTCGCCGGTCGACGTATCCGCTCCCGAGACGCTATAGCTGTAGGAGAAGTCGACGCTGACGATCCATCCATGCACACGCGGTTTGAGCGCCGCGCAGCTCGTGAGGCCGCTGTCCGGTAAGGTCGAAACCGGAGAGGCGATCACGACGAGCGTCGCCGAATCGCTTCGCACGCCTTGCGCGGTCGCGACGATCTTGGTCGTGCCAACCGAATCGCCGTAGCGCGCGTCGAGTCATCCGGACTCGTTGGGTCGACCGGGGCGACGCGCGGCTGCGACGATGTCCAAACGAAGCGGACATTCGGCACCGGCCGCCCCGACGCATCCAGCGCAACAGCGTGAAACTCGAGCTGTTGGCCCACGACGATCGTGTCGTTCGCCGGCTGGACGATCACTCGCGCGACGGTTTGGTGCGGATCGCTGACGCCACTGCACGCGGCGGCGAAAGCGACCAAGCTTAGTGTGAGCGTTTCGCGAACAGATGGGATGCGCATTGCTTGCGGGCCTGGCTTGCGGCACGCTACAATAGCCTCCGCAGATCAGCGGCTGCTCCGCGTATCATCAGGCGACGGTCAATCGGACTATGTACCGGTTCAGAACCCTTGGCGGCGCGTTGCTCGAGGGCGAAAACGGACCGGTCTCCGGTCGATCGAGCCTCCGGCTGCGCCTCGCGCTTCTGGCACTCCTCGCGGCGTCCCGCGATCGGGGTGTGGCGCGCGATAAGCTCCTCGTGTACCTGTGGCCGGAGGTTAATGCCGATCGAGGGCGACACTCCCTCTCGCAACTGCTCCACGCAATTCGTCGTGAGCTGGGAGCCGATGCGATCACGCTCGGCGTCGACGATCTGCGTCTCAATCCGTCGCACGTTTGGACGGACGTCGGCGCATTCGAGCAAGCAATCGTCGAGGGCAAGCTGGAAGTCGCGATCAACCTTTATGAAGGTCCGTTCCTCGACGGCTTCTTCCTTTCGAACGCGCCGGAATTCGAGCGGTGGGTCGAACAAGAACGCGCTCGTCTGGCGGGCGCGTTCACCAGCGCACTCGAAGCCTCGGCGCATGTCGCATCGCAACGCGGGGATCATCTCGACGCGCTGAAGTTCTGGCGACGACGGCTCGCCACCGATCCCCTGAACGCGGGCGCGACGCTCGGCGTGATGCGTGCCCTCGCTGCCACCGGCGATCGAGCAGGCGCGATTCAGCAAGCTCGAATCCACACGTCGGTTCTCGAGCGAGAAATGGGGCTGCCCCCCGATGCGACCGTCACCGGATTCGCTCAGCGGCTCCGCACGGAGAAAAGCCACCGCAGGGCCTCCGGTGAATCAAAGCCTCCTCATTCCGACAATTCACTGCCTTCGGAGAGCCCACGAGAGCATGTCGCCAACAGTCCGGCCGTGACGCCGGTCCATGTGCCGACGCTGGGACACGGTCGCCGTATTGCCGCGGCCCTCGCCATCGCGGTCCTCGTGGTCGCAGGTATTTCGCAAACACTCAATGGCGCCTGGAGGTCCACTCGCCGAGCTCCGAGGACGGTGGTAATCGGCGCAGTCAGCGGAACCGATGGTACGCTGACACTCGCGGTCGGCGAGGCGCTTCGCGCGGAGCTCGAAGCGGCACCGGGTCTTCACGTGGTCGCCGAAGCGCGAGCCCGCGAAGCACTGGCCTTGATGCGGCGGGCGCCGGAGACGCCAATCGCCGACTCACTTGCTTCACAGGTGGCGGCGCGTCTCGGTGCCCCGTTCGCCGTCACGGCGACCGCGGAGCCGCTCGGGCCAGGTGCCGAAATCGTCGTGCGCCTCATGGATTCTCGAGACGGAACGACGATCAGCACACTCTCCGCACATCCCGGCACCGCCGACGAAATCGTTGCGGCGGTCACGCGATTATCGGAGGAATTGCGTGAGCGCGCGCTCGACATTCAAGTGCCGGAGTCGGTCCCGGCGTTGCCTGCCGTGACGACGGCTTCCATTGCGGGGCTGCGCGACTACGCGCTCGCGCGGCAATCGATTGCTCATGGAGACAATGAACGCGCGCTGTCGTACGCTGAAGCAGCAGTCATTGAAGACAGCACGTTCGCGCTCGCGCACTATCTTCTTGGCGATCTCCTCTGGTATGGCGATCGCCAACACCACAGCGACGAACATCTCGAGCGGGCCTTCGCCTTGAGCAGTCGACTTCGGCCGCGAGAGCGTCTCATCGTGCGCGCCCGGTACGAGCAGCTCGTCCGCGACCGGCCCGATAGCGCGTTACAATATTGGCAACTCTTGCGCTCGGCATATCCCGACGAGCCGCGTGCCTACGAAGGGATGGCGTGGGCGTATACCGCATTGGGGCAACCACGCCGTGCCGATGCCGCGGCAGATACCGCCTTTCATCTCGATTCGACGGTTGGCCCACGCGGCGTACGCGGACACATTGGTGGCTTGATCGCCAGGGGAGACACCGCGGCGGCGATCGCATACGCGCGCGCCAGCGGAGTGGGGATGTTGTTCGGCGTTCTATATGGAGTCGCCTTCGCGCACCGCGATTGGAATCGGATCTTGCGACTCTTGGACAGCGCACAAACGTACGGGCTGAGCTCCGGACACGCCGGCGCCTTGCGGCAGGTCGCGTTCCTGGCTCTCGGGGATCTGGCGAATGGTGAGAAGGCACTAAACGACGTCCGTGCCGATCCACACGTGCAGTATTTGCCACGCGCGTTGTTGCTGCAGGCGCGGGCGGAGGCGACGCAAGGCTCAAAGGAACGCGCGGCGGCATTGTCGAGGGAAGCGCTCGTGTGGCTGCAGCAAGCGGACCTCTCACCACCTGCGTACGCCCGCCTTGCCGAACGCCTCGCGGATGCCGCGGCGCGTGCGGAGGACCCAGCGACTATCGCCGCGGTGCGCCGTCTCATTGTCGCGAAAGACGCGGGGCTCGGGCTGCGGAGCTACACACTGGCGATTCCAACGATCGACGCGTGCGCGGCATTCGCGCGAGGTGACATGCGGACAGCGTTGTCACAGCTCGACCGCACACGTGGATCGATGTTCTACGGGCGCGCAGTATCGATCATGATGCAGCTAGAGGCGGATGCGCTCGCGGCTTCAGGAGAGCGACAACGCGCCGACTCCATCTACCGGGTGCTGGCGGATCCGCCGCCGCTGATGGTCGACGGGGACATCGAGACCCTCGAGATAGTTCGCTACGCCGCTTCGCAAATTCTCGCGGCGGAGCGAACGGGCCGTTTCTCCTCCCCCATTGCCCGGCGCTAGAAGCGCCTTCGATAATTGGCGGACGATCGCGAGATGGTCGCGATGAGCCGATGCCCGACTTGCCTAACGGGATCAATTGCTTGGCCGATTTCAGGGCGCGGACGCCCTCGCTATACTAGGGACATGACGATCAAGAGATTGGACCACGTCAGCGTCGTCGTCGACGACCTTGGAGCCGCCATCGCTTTTTTCACCGCGCTCGGCATGACGGTCGAAGGCAAGGCGCCAGTCGAGGGCTCGTCGGTGGACCGCCTCAACGGGCTCGAAGATGTCCGCGTCGACATCGTCATGATGCGGACCCCAGATGGGCACGGCCGGCTCGAGCTGACGAAGTTTCGCAATCCAAAACTGGTCGAGATCGAACCGGCGATCGCACCGCCGAACGCGCTAGGCCTCCGGAGTGTCATGTTTACAGTCGAAAGCGTCGACGACACTGTCGCTCGTCTCCGCGCCAACGGTGCTGAGCTCGTCGGCGAGGTTGTCCAGTACGAGGACATGTATAGACTCTGCTACATGCGAGGCCCTGCGGGCATCATCGTCTCGCTGGCCGAGGAGCTCTCCGCTGAAGCGTTGACCGCTTCGGAGCAACCGGTGGCGCCCTAGTCGCTCCTTCGACTCGATCCGCCGCGGGTTCAAATCCCGTCGGCGCGGCGAGGCTCCTGCGGCGGTGTGTTCGAGAACTTCTCATCTCGGGTGCGCGTGTGATCGGAAGCTGTAATGGTGTCTGTGCTCCGGCGGCACGGAAGCGAGAATGCGAACAGCGACCCGCCGCCAGCGACAGGCTCCGCCCAAGCTCGGCCACCGAGCATGTCAACCGTTTCGCGGACGATGCTCAACCCGAGCCCAGTCCCCTCGACCTCGATCGCCGCGTCTCCACTCAGCGCGCGAAAGAATCGATCGAACAACTTGCTGCGGGCTTCGCTCGGTACGCCTATCCCATTGTCCAAGACTTCGACCACGAGCTCAGCGCTGGCTCCGCCGTCGCGCGGCTCGTTTAGTCGCGCGCTGATTTCGACCAGTCGCTGCGCCTTTTCTGGATCCGAATACTTGATTGCGTTGGATATGTAGTTCGTCAAGCAGAGCTCCACGGCGGCGGCGTTGACTTCCACCGCCGGCAAGTTCGGCGATAGCTGAACCGTCACGTCCTTCGAGCGCGCGAGCTGGCGCAGTTGTCGGACGGCCTCCGCCGCTGCCGCCGGCAGCAGCACGTTCTTCTGTTGTCGCGCGTTTCCATCGAGGCGGGAAAGAGAGATCAGATCTTCGAGCACCAAATGCATCTTCTCGGCGTTCTCACCGATCATCTCCAGGAACCGATTACGCTGCTCTTCGCTGACCCATGACTCGCGTAGCAGACTGTATGCTCCCTGAATTGCTCCAACGCGATTCTTCAGCTCGTGAGAGACAGTGCGGTTGAAGCCTCGAAGCTGCTGCTCTCGCGCGCGCACCTGCACCGTCGTCTTCCGCAGGAAATGCGTGGTCGTGGCCTGCTGGATGATCGCAACCGCGTGAAATACGCGATGGGCGCACTGCAGCAGTTCGGATCGCCGGCACGGCTGATCGATTTCATCCACGGCCCTCGCAAGGAAGGCGAAGAGTACGCCGCCGAGCAGCTCGTACTCCTTGAACAATTGATACGCGTCGAAGCCCTGGACGTACCGCAGTTCGCCGAGCTCCATCGCCTTTGCAACCACCGGCGCGTCGGCAGCCACTTCCTCCGCCGGATCCTGAACGTAGTCGGCGATTCCATCGATCAAGATGGGAATGTGGTCGAGCAGCTCTTCACCGGGAAAGACGCGATCGCGCTCGATCGCGACGCGCGCGGCGATGCGTTCGAGCCATCGCGAGGTAAGCTCGGCGCGCGCGGATCGAAGTCGACTCGCCAGAGCGGCAGCGAGTGGACAATCAGCGGTGACTCCCCTGCTTTCCTGCGGTTGCACGTTCTCCACCTGATCGAGACCTTGAAGATTCGGGCAGGAACTGGGCCGCTAGGACGGGCATTTCGTGTCATTTCGTTACTCGATGAGGCCGTCGAGGCGAAGCCTTCATCAGCCGACGTCGGGACCGGAAGTCTGACCGCAGCCACCTTTACTAGCCACTCGGATTTCCCGCCTTCTCGCTAAGCGGAATGATGAAGCACGTCGCGTCACCATACGAGTCCGTGAACACGGGATACTTCCCCGTGGGGAAGAGGTTGATCCCCGCCTTGGCGTACCGGCGCAGATCGCCGAGCCGCTGACCTGTGAGATAGAAGTCGCGCGCGCGCTGTGCGCGCAGTTCCGCCATCAGCGGATCACCGCTCAGCGACACCGACGCCTCGCCGCCCACGGCGCGCCGCTCGTTCACGAAATCCAACGTCGTCTGCACCGGACCGTCCAACTCGGCGATCACGTACCGCGCCTCGAGGCCCGTCGCCATCCGGACGTCGCTCTCGACGCTGATGCGCGGCGCGCTGCCTGACGACACCCACTCGCTGTACATGTACGGTGTGAGCGGCGTGTAGATCGAGCCGCCGGTGAGCCCGAGCTGCGTGGACGCCGGCTGCGGCACGCGGGGATCGTTGAGTCCGAGAAACGGCGGCGCCATCGCGAGCGACGCGCCGGACGCGTGCGTCAGACCATTCAGCGCGTTGTTTTCGCGCACCGTGTTGCTCGAGTAGTACGCGAGCTTCTCGTAGCTCGCCGGCACCTGCGACGCGTAGTTGCGCGCCTTCGCAGCGTCGCCGAGCTTGAGCGCGGCACGCGCGCCGCCGACCTGCGACATGTGAATGATGTCCTGGGCGGCCGCGACGTTGCTGCCCGTGGACGCGGCCGTTGCCACGGTGATCGCCTCGTCGAAACGGGACAGCGCGATCTGAAGCAGCTCGTCGGTCGTTTTGGGAGCGCTCAAGTTGACCGGTGCTTCGCAGAAGCCTTCGGCGAGCAGGGTGTACGCGTACCCACCGTACGCGAGGACGCGGGCAACGTCGAGGCTCGACGACGCTCCGCTCCCGAGCATCGCCTTCAGGCGATCGGCGGCGTCGTCGGCCGATTGGCGCGCCCGCTGGAGGTACTCGTACACACCCGAGTTGATGGTGTTGAGATCGGTGAAGTCGTGCAGCGAGAACTGACGCACGTCCACGTTCGTGTGATCGGTGAACGCCTCGTCGGAGAGCACGGCGGACCACTGCGCGTACTGCCCGTACGCGTACTGGAACTCTCCGATGGCGCCGTTGGCGATGAGCTGCTGGAGCGCCGGGTCGGCGAGCTGTCCTTCCTGAATGGCCCCAGGGTTCTGAACGTCGAGGATGCCATTGCATGCAGCCGCTCCGCCGACGAGCAGCGCGGCGACGACGCTCGTCAGGCAGCGGCGTGCACGCAGGAGCGCCGCGGTCGCGTGGGACATATTTGTGTTAGTTGTCATCAGAAGCCCACCGAGAGCGAGAGGGAATAGCGCCGCGTCATCGGCACGGTCCAACTGTCGTTGCGATTGAAGGTCGAGCTGCCGCCGTTGAAGTTGATCTCGGGGTCGGCGCCGCCGTACTTCGTCCAGATCTTCAGGTTGTGGGCGGCGAGCATCAGCGTCGCGCGATCGGCGACGCGGCCGATGAAGCGCCGCGGCAGATCGTAACTGAGCGACAGATCGCGAAACTTGATGAAGTCCGCCGGCTGCACGAAGAAGTAATTCTCCGAGGCGAACATGCGCGCGAGCACTTCGTCCGGGTTGGCGTTGGGGTTGACCGTCTCCCACGACACGCCGGCGCGGTCGCGCCGCCAGTCCTTGACGTTGAACTGATAGTTGCCGCCCTTGTAGTCGAAGAGGCTGTGCACGCGGAAGTTGCCGAGCACGATGAAGTCGTTCGAGAAGCCCATCTCGCGCGTGGGCACGGATGGTCCGCGATACACGCTCACCGGGTCGAGGATCGGCTGCCCGCTGGCGTTCTTGACGAGATTGCCGTTCGCGTCGTACTGGACGCGCTGCGCCCAGAACCCGGCGAGCGGAAAGCCCTCTTGGTAGCGCTGCACCGGAGCGTAATCACCAAAGATGATCGGGTCGCGCTTGTCACCGAACGAGACGAGGCGATTGTGGTTGGTCGCCAGCGTGAGCGAGCTCTCAATCGTTAGGGACTGACCTCGGAGCGGCGTCGCTCCCAAGACGATCTCGAGTCCCTTGTTGGAAATGGTGCCAAGGTTTTGCAGTTGCGTTCCGGCGAATCCGGTGGACGGGGGGACGTCGACCGGAAGCAGCGCGTCATGCGTCGTCTTGTTGTAGTATGTCGCATCGAGCGTCAGCCGCCTATCGAGCAATGCGCTCTCCAATCCGAGCTCGATCTCCGTGCCGCGCTCCGGCTTGAGATCCGGGTTGCCGACGGAGCCGTAGCGCAGCGCTGATAACGTGCCCGTGGACGTGGTGACGACCGATGTGGTGTACGATCGAATCGCGTCGAACGGTCCGGGCGCGTTACCGGCCTGCCCCCACGCGAAACGCAATCGCAGCTCGTTCACTGACGGCACGTGGAAGAAGGGCTCCTCGGAGACGACGTAGGACACCGATGCCTTCGGGTAGAAGACGCGGTGCAGGTCGGAGCCGAACGCGGAGTTGTTGTCGACGCGCAGCGCGCCGGTGACGAAGAGGCGATCGCGCCACGCCGCCTGCTCCTGCACGTAGAAGCCGATCGACTTCTGCGTCGTATCCTGCTCGCGGCCGGTAGTCACGGCGGCCGAAGAGACCGACCGGATGCCCGTCGAGCCGAGGTCCTGGCCGAACGCATCGGTTCGGTGAAATGCGTCCGCGAGGTACTGCACGCCGAACGACGAGTTCGAGACGAAGGTCGCCGAGAACGCGTGCGTGACTGTCCCATCGTAGTTCAGCGTGAGGTTCTGGTTGAGTGGTCGTCCCTGGGCGATGAATCCCTTGGTGTTCACGAGGTCGAAGCTCGCGCGAGCGCTGAATGGATCGAGACCTGCTGGCTGCGGCGGGAAGTACAGCTCCGCCTGTCCGATGTTCATGTCGAGGCCGACGCGCACTTTGTTCGTGAGCCAGGAGAACGGCCTATAGTCGCCTGACGACCCGAGAATGAATCGATCGGATTGCGTCTGATTGTCGTACGTGTTGGCGACTTCGGGGAGGATCGTGAAGTAGTTGAGCCCCGCCGGATAGGGATACTTGCGCCCGGGGATCGCCAGATAGGAGCTGATGATGAGCCCGAAGGCGATGTTGTCGTTGAGCGGCAGCCGCACGTGGTTGCGGCTGTAGCCGATATTGGTGTTGAAGCTCAGCTTGTTCGACGGCGCGAAGGAGAAGTTGCCGCGCAGCGAGCCGAGGTTGGCGTAGTTGTTGAGGTTCACGCCTTCTTCCTTGTTCTGTTCGCCCGATAGGAAGAAGGTGAAGCGATCGCCGCCTCCGCTCGCCGATACGCTCATCTTCGACAGGTCTCCGTTGCGAAGGGCGTTAGGCTCCGACATCACGCGATGGGAGATGATATCACCCACCGCACGACCCGCGAAGCCGGGGTAGTTCGCGGTGTCGGCGATGCGCGCGGCCGTGGCGACCGCGTAGTTCACCGGCCGCATCGAGGCCTGCCACTCCGAGTAGCCCGACTCGAGATGGGCGTTCCACTGCGTCCGTCCCGCGCGCCCGCGCTTCGTGATGATCTGAATGACGCCGGACGCCGCTTCGGCGCCATAGAGCGTCGACGCCGCCGGACCCTTGATGACCTCGATCGACTCGATGTCGTTCGGGTTGATCGCGTCGAGCGACGAGGTAGTCTGCCCGAAGACCGTATAATTACCCTGATCGCGAGTGGTGACGCGCACGCCGTCCACGTAGATCGTCGGCGTATTGCCGGCGTACAGCGAGCCAGCGCCGCGCAATCGAAAGTTCGCCGACGTGCCGGCCGAGCCCGAACCGGGAACGAGCGTCAAACCGGGCACCTTCGACTGCAGCACCTCGGTGACGTTGCTGACGGTGGATTTGTCCACGACGTCGCTGACGTCCACCGTCGACACGGCATTCCCGATGGCGCGTCGCCGCGTATCGCCCGCCGTTCCGGTGACGACGACGGCGTCGAGGGCGGTGGCTGCAGGCTCGAGGGCCACCGTAACGTCCGCCGTTCCGCCGGCGGTCACGGTAACATTCACGCTGCCCGGTGCGTAGCCGAGACTGCGCGCGCGAATCTCGTGCGTGCCCGCGGGGACACTCGTCAGGCGGAAGCGCCCATCCGTTTCGACGCTCATGCCAAGTGTGCTGCCGGTGACGGTGATCTGCGCCGTCGCGACGGGCGTACCGGTGTGCGCGTCGGTCACTCGCCCGGTGACGGTCCCGGTCTGCGCGCCCGTGACGTGGGCAGGCGCCCCCAGTGCCACGGCGAATACGAACGCGGCCAGGGCGCGTCGGTGAGATGTGTCGATGATCACGTCATTCTCCTCGTGAAAGGGAGGAAGGAGATGTGAAGACAGCGAGTCAGTGAGCGCTCGATCAGTTGCGGCCGAACGACAGATCCACGACAACCGGGCGGTGATCGGAAGCGGCGGGGACGACTGGAACGAATGCCGTGTCGACCTTGCCGTTAGGCGACACGAGAACGTAGTCGATGCGTTCCGTGGGCGTGTCTGCTGGATAGGTGAACCCCGGCCCGGCTGTCGTCAACCAGCTATCGTGGAATCGGCCGAAGAGTGGTTGGAGCTCCTCCGCATCGGGCGATGCGTTCATGTCCCCGAGCAGTAGCGTCGGCGAGTCGACCGCACCGATGCGCGCGAGCATCTCCGCAACCTGCGTTCGTCGCACCGATGGATCCTTGCGGTAGTCGAGGTGGGTCACGAACACGCGGACACGCGTACCATGCACATCGATCGTCGCCCCGAGAAGGCCCGGCATGCGCGTGGGCACGGGGTCCTCCGTCTGCGTCGAGAGCCTCGTGAGCGTATCGTTTTCCCACGTCACGATCGGGTACCGGCTGAGCAACGCGACGCCGAATTCGCGCTTCGGTGCATCGGCGCTCGCGCCGGGAAGCTCGTAGATGGGCCCGAAGCGCACTGGCATGCCCAGCGACTGGCCGAGCCGACTTGCCTGATCGACGAAGCCGCTGCGCTCTGCCCAGTGCACGTCCACTTCCTCGAGGCCGACGATGTCCGGCGAGAAGGCGCGAATTGTCGCCGCGGTTCGGTCGATGTCACCGTGACCGGCGTGGATGTTGTACGTCATCACGCGGAGCGTCGTGCTCGGGACGCTGCGCGCCGTGGATGACGGGATCGCGCGCGGTGCACTCGCGCAGGCGACGAGCGCGATGCATGCGACGAGGAAGCGAAATTGCGTGATCAATGTCGATATAGGGCAGTGAGGGAACTCGACGCCTCGATCGGCTCTGATCCGTGCAGTGTACTCTCTGGTTCGGCACGCCGTGAAGGTCTTCGTGTCCAGGCGTCGAAGCGTGCGAGGACGCGGCTAGCATAACGCTGGACTGCGCCCGGCGCCACCGCCCGGCGCCACGGCCGAAGGACATCCGGCACGCGCCAATGACGCGGGCCTTCAAGCGACTGAAGAGTGTTTTGAACAGCAGACGCTGAGTATCCTACCGTGAATCTCGATGAAGGGGATCGACAGCTCGCGCTGGACATTCTTGGCACTGATGACTTGGCTCTCATCGAGCAAGCAATCAGCGCGTTCTGCCGCGAGCATATCGGCCAGGGCGTTGCGCGCGATCCTGAGGACGGGCAGCGCGCGCGAGCGGCATTGCGCGCACCGGTCGCCGACAGCCGCGCATTCGTTAGGCGCACGGTATGATCAGCATGAGGGCGCAACACGCGATGACGAAGCGTCTGATAGGCGCACTCGAGATTCTGACTACGTTCGCGGGGCTTGGCGCCTGCGCGCGCGCGCCCGACGCTCGATTGCCCAGTATTCCGACCGCGCTGACTAGCCGCATGATACCGATCGGCCCAGGGGTGGCGCTCGAGGTCCTCGACTGGGGCGGTCGCGGTGCCTCGCTAGTCTTCCTTGCCGGCCTCGGAAATACCGCGCACGTCTTCGACACGTTCGCACCGCAGTTCACGGACCACTTTCATGTCGTCGGCATCACGCGGCGGGGGTTTGGCCGCTCGGCTGGCGCGCCGCCGCCCAACAATCTCGACACGCTCGTCGCCGACGTCGTGGCGGCGCTCGATTCGCTCGGACTCGAGAAGGTCGTGATCGTCGGGCACTCGATCGCCGGCGAAGAAATGACGCGATTCGCCGAGGAATACGGCGCGCGCTGCGCGGGGCTCGTCTACCTCGATGCGGCGTACGACCGCTCCGGGATCGACACACTTGCTTCAAAGCAGCCATCCGCATCCGATCCACGGATAAGCGCCGCGGACACGGCCACGTTCGCAAGTATTCGCGCCCTCTACGCGCGCGTGATGGGCGTCGAGGAACCCGAATCCGACATCAGAGCAACCGAGAGATTCGACGCGGCGGACCGCTACCAGGGCTCCGTGACTCCGAACACCCTCAAGGCACGCGTCGCAAGCGGGAAGCAGGTGGCCCGCTATGACCGGATCCACTGTCGCGCTCTGGCAATCTACGCCGTGCCCGACTCGGTGGCCGACGTGGTTCCGTATTACAAGGAGCTCGACGCCGCCGGGCGCGCTCAGGCCGACTCGCTGCTCGAGTTCGTGCAAGTCGTAGTCGCCGATTCGCGGGCCCGAATCGGGCGGTTGCCGCAGTTTCAGCTCGTCGACGTACATGGCAGCAATCACTACGTTTTCTTGCAACATCCGCGTGAGGTCGCTGGAGCGATACGGACGTTTCTCGCGACAGAGTTTGCGTCGCCACGGCCTAACGAGCGCTGAAGCTACGGCCGATTGAGATACTTCTCCGGGATCGGCGCTCCTGGCCGTTCGCCCGCCCAGTACACCGTCACCACCAGACTGCCCTTTGCTGTCGCCACGTAATCCTATGGCGTCTCTGTTGCCACCGGCGATGACCAGGTTCATGGTGGGCGAAACGTCGCCCTCCTCACGACCGAAGTACATTCGTCCCGCTTAGCGACCACTTCCAGCTCCGCGACCGGTGCCTTCGACCTTCGCTGCCGACGTCCGCTTCGCCCTGCGTACGCTCCGTCACAGTCCGCTCTTCGCCGTCGTCGCTGTCCTCTGCATCTCGCTCGGCGCCGGCGCCGTCACCACGATCTTCAGCGTCATGAATGCGCTGGTGCTCCAGCCCCTCTCCGGCGCCGTCGACGCGCGGCAGTTGGTGCGCATCGCGAGCTCTCGGCGCTCGGTGCGTCGTTCACGCAGGAAGGCCGAGAGCCGGCGTGGTTGAACAAGTACACCGACATGCGCCTGTCGCCTTTGATCGGTTTGCCGCCAGACGCGAGCGGACCGCTTCAGGCATTCCTGAGCGTCTTGCTCGGCGCGGCGTCGCTCGTGCTCATCATCGCCAGCGTCAACGTCGCTGCGATGCTCTCGTCGAAGGCCCTCGCCAGGCGACGCGAGATGGCGGTGCGCGCCGCGCTCGGTGCAACGCGCCTGCGACTCGTCAGGCAGCTGCTGACGGAAATTCTGATTCTCTTCGCGCTCGGCGCTGCGGGTGGCCTTGCGCTGGCCTACCTGGGGACGAGCGCGCTCGAGCGGATGCCGATTCCGGCCGAGATCACCTTCGCGCCGCACCTTTCCCCTGACGCGCGGGTGTTCGCGTTCGCGCTCGCGATCTCGCTGCTGACGGGCCTGATCGTCGGACTCGTGCCGGCGCGCCGAGCGACACACACGGACGTCGCCACACAACTCCGCGATGGGGCAGCTGCGGCGAGCGCGCGACGCACTTGGCTCGGCAATGCACTCGTGGTTAGCCAGCTCTCGGCGTCGCGTGTTGCTCGTCGGCGTGGGACTCTTTCTGCGCGCGCTGCAGCACGCGAGCCGAATGAACCCGGGGTTCGACGCGGCGGGTGTAGCAACAGCGCAGTTCGACGCTGGATCGTGGGGCTACGACGAGGCGAAGGGTCGGGTGTTCTTCCGCGCGCTGCGCGACCGCGTCGAAGCTCTTCCTGGCGTCACGGCAGTGTCGTACGCGGCGCTTCTTCCACTCACGCTCCGCAGCAACGTTGACGAGATGGAAGTCGAGGGCGACACGAAGGTTCCGATACACTTTCTGCAGGTGGACGACCAATACATGGCGGTGCTGCGAATCGCTGTCGTCGCCGGGCGGAATCTTGCTCGCACGGATGACGAGCGCGCGCCGAAAGCGGCCATCGTGAACGAATCGTTCGCGCGCCGCTTTGCCGCGGGGCGCAGTGTCCTCGGACGGACGTTCCGTTATCGTGATAAGCTGGTGACGATCGTCGGCGTCACTCGCGACGCGAAGCTGGAGTCAATTGCCGAAATCATACCACCGCGCGTCTACTTCCCGCTGGCGCAGCAATGGGAGAATCACCGATCGCTCATGGTGCGCACGAGCGGTGATCCGCGCGCGCTCGCATCGGCGATCCAGGCGGCGGTCCACGAGCTCGACCCGACCGCGCCTCGTCCGGCCGTGGTTCCGCTGACGCGATCGATGAGCATCGGTCTCATGCCGCAGCGCATCGCCGCGACGGTGACGGGTGTGCTCGGTGGCGTCGGTCTGATTCTGGCAACCATCGGACTCTACGGCATTATCGCATACTCGACGAGCCGGCGCGCGCGCGAAATCGGGATTCGTCTCGCGCTCGGCGCGCGCCGTGCCGACATCCTCACGATGGTCTTGCGCGACGGCGTACAACTCGTCGCGTTAGGCGTCGGGCTCGGGTTGCTGATCGCGGCGGGCGCGTCGCGCGTTCTCACGAACCTTCTCTTCGGCGTCAGTCCATTCGACGTGGCCGCGTTCGCGGGCATGTCGGCACTGTTCGTGGCGGTCGCGCTCGTGGCAAGCTGGCTGCCCGCGCGACGAGCCGCGAATTCGAGTCCGATGGTGGTGATGCGCGCGGAATAGGGAGCAGCGCAGCGCCGATGAAAGAACATCAGCGCGCACCGACCGTGGCGGCTGTCACGGGTGCGGCTTTCCGGAATTCGTCGACGTCCGGCGATCGGAGTGCCGCCGGCGTGAGCGACTCGTACAATCGCAGCGATCGCACCGTACCGACCGGATCGACGACGAACTGCACCAGTCCCGCGCCTTCACGCTTCTCGCGCCACACCACCTTGTACGCGTCGCGCGACCACGGCTCGAGATCGCCGATCCGCGACGGTCCGTACTGCAGCACGATCTTGTCGGCCGCGACATCGACGTTCACGTCGCCGTACATCTCGTTCGAGTAGCGACCTGCATAACGATCGATCGGCACCGAAGGCGTTGCGTCTTTGGGGCGTGAAGCCTCCAGCCGCTGCATCGCCTGCGCCTGCGCAGCTTCCTGCTTGCGTGTCTCGGCTAACATAAGTGCACTCCAATCGCGCGGCGGAGCGCCGAGATACATATCTAGAATACGGTGGCCGATCGCGGCGAACACAGTGTTGTGACCCTCCGTGTTCGTGAGGATCACGAACCCCAGCCGCCGCTCGGGCACCCAGGTCACCTGCGAGAGCATGCCGTCGATGCCGCCAGTGTGCGACAAGACTTTCACACCGAGCAGATCATACATGCCGACGCCGAGTCCGTAGGCGTGGAAGTGCGTCGATGGCGAGAGCGTGTCGTCGGGACTGGGGATGATCGTTTGTGGTGATGAGATTTCTCGTAACGTCGCCGGAGCGATGAGCTGCCGGTTGCCAACAGCGCCGCCGTCGAGCAGGAAGCGCAGCCATTTCGCCATGTCTTCCACGTTGGAGTTGATCGCGCCCGCCGGACCGATGTTGTCGATGTTGCGCCAGGGAATGGACGTGAGTACTCCCTTATCCAACAGATGTGGTGTTGCGACGTCAGTTTTGCCAGCGAGCTCGCGCACGCTCGTGTTGCTCGCACTCATTCCGAGCGGTTGAAAGATCCTTTCCTTGACCAGCTCGTCCCAGCTCCGACCTGCCGCGGCAGCGGTGGCCTCGCCGGCCGCGAGCACCATGATGTTCTGGTACCCGTACTGCGACCGGAAGCTGCTGTTCGGCTTCAGATAGCGAATGCGTCGCAACACTTCGGCGCGATCGAAGGGCGAGCCATACCAGAGCATGTCGCCGCGTCGTCCGAGGCCGCTTCGGTGTGAGAGCAGATCGCGGAGCGTAATCTCCCGCGTCACCCAAGGATCGTAAAGTTGAAAGGAGGGCAGGTACGTCGTCGCGGGGGCGTCCCAGCTCATTTTCTTCGCGTCGACCATCATGCCGGCGAGCGTGGCGGTGAACAACTTCGAGTTCGAGCCGATCGCGAACAGCGTCCGCGCATCGACGCGCTCTGGCTTGCCCGTCTCGCGCACGCCGAAGCCGCGCTCGTAGACGACGGAATCGTCGTGCACGATCGCAATGGCCAGTCCGGCGATTCCCCAATCGGCGACGGTGTGCTGGATGTACGCGTCGAGCGCAGTGAGGGATGCCGCGGACGGTGCGCTTGGCGTGGTGACGCGCTGAGCGTACAGCGGCACCGGCGACACGCCGGCACATAGCGAAAATGAAAGAACGAACGTTCGAAGGCAACTGCGTGCCACTCTGTGCATGGGCTTCCTTGAAGCAGGGTGTGGACTGGGCTGCACGATTCTCGC
Source organism: Gemmatimonadaceae bacterium (assembly GCA_036496605.1). Classification (NCBI taxonomy): domain Bacteria; kingdom Pseudomonadati; phylum Gemmatimonadota; class Gemmatimonadia; order Gemmatimonadales; family Gemmatimonadaceae; species Gemmatimonadaceae bacterium. The sequence continues at coordinate 38,400 of DASXKV010000025.1, forward strand.
GACGGTGCAGGCGAGGAGCAAGAGGCCCGAGACGTCTCAAAGGGCGCGAAGTTCCAAACGGCGCGAAGTTCCAAACGACGCTGAGTCCCGAACGGCGCTGAGTCCCAAACGGCGCTGACTTCCATACAGCGCGAGGTCCCAAACGACGTTTAACGACGTCCGGGACTTCGCGCCGTCCGGGACTTCGCGCCGTCCGGGACTTCGCGCCCTCTGGGACTTCGCGCCGTCCGGGACTTCGCGCAGTTCGGGTCCTCCTTCCCCCACCCCTGCCCACCCATCATCATTGGCGTCGACGACTGTGGACGCTGACTCAAATTCCTACCCGGACGGACAATTACGTGAGTGCATCTCGATGGTTGACGGCAGCGCTGCTCGTCGCGGCGCAGGCGCCGTTAGGCGCGCAGGCCAGGCCCGACTGGGCCGCATTCGACAAGTACGTCGCAAAGGCCGCCGCCGAGTGGCGCATCCCGGCGCTCGCGATCGCGGTCGTCAAAGACGATTCGGTCGTCTTCGCCAAGGGCTACGGCGTGTTGCAGAAGGGAACTTCGCAGCCCGCCAACGAGCACACGCGCTTTGCGATCGGATCGACGACCAAGGCGATGACGGCCGCGTCGCTCGCCATGCTCGTCGACGAGGGCAAGCTCAAGTTCGACGACCCCGTCACCAAGTACATCCCCGAGCTCCAGCTGTACGATCCATGGGTCACGCGCGAGCTCAGGATCCGCGACCTCCTCACACATCGCAGCGGTCTGCCAGGCACCGACTTGTTCTGGGCGACGAGCTGGAAGTACAGCCAGGCGGATATCATCCGGCGGCTTCGCTACATCCAACCCACGGCCTCGTTCCGCTCGGAGTGGCAGTATCACAACGTCATGTACGCCCTCGACGGCCTGATCATCGAGCGCGTCTCGGGCATGCCTTGGGAGCAGTTCGTCAAAACGCGGCTCTTCGCGCCCCTCGGCATGAACGAGACCGAACCGCTGGTCTCGCTGATCATGGGCAAGCCTAACGTCGCCGTTCCGCACGCGCTCATCAATGATTCCGTGACGGTGGTACCGGTACGGTCCACCGACGGCGTGGCGTCGGCGGGAAGTGTCTGGTCGAGCGTGTCGGATATGGCCAAGTGGATGCGGTTCGTGATCGACAGCGGCCGCGTCGGCGACAAGCGCTTGATTCAGCAGCGTACTTTCGCCGAGTTGATCACGCCGCAGATTCAGGCACCGATGGAAGAGTACCCGGCGCTGCAGCTCGCGAAGCCCGACTTCTTCAGCTATGGGTTTGGATGGTTCATCCAGGACTATCGCGGCCAGCAGGTCTGGATGCACACAGGCAGCATCAACGGTCTGTGCGCGATCATCGGCATCGAGCCGAACAAACGGCTCGGCGTCTACGTGCTAGAGAACCTCGACCACGCGGAGCTCCGCCACGGTTTGATGTACACCGTGTTCGACCTCTTCGAGAATGGTCCGCGCCGCGACTGGAGCGTCGACCTAAAGCCGATCTTCGCGCGCCCGCCGGCGAGGGTGGCGCAGACCGGGCATGCGACATCGCCTCCGTCGCTCCCGCTCGAGCGCTACGCCGGGACGTACGTCGACTCGGCCTATGGCGACATACACGTCGCCTTCCAGAACGGCGCGCTAGAGGCCGCGGTCGTCACCGATCCCGCCGCGCCGCTGGAGGCGGTGAGCTTCGACGCGTTCCGCACGAAGCCGAGCGGCAGCGCTCGCCCGACGGTGTTGACGTTCGTTCCCGACGGAAACGGCGGCGTGAGTGGGGTGCGCGTGTTCAACATCCTGTTCGCTCGCGAGCGCGCACAACGATGACGGCGTTCTGAGGACGCGCGTCTCCTCCCACTCATAAGTTGTAGCTCACCCGGGGGCTTGCGGCAAGCCGCGGGTCGTGTTGTAAAGTCGCTCCCTTCTAGAATCTTCAGCGGCGGGGGGGAGCGACATGCGGATGGGCGGCTACGTGTTGGATTTCCGGGACATCGACCAGACGCAGGTCGCACTCGTTGGCGGCAAGGGTGCGCACCTGGGGGAGCTGTCGCACATCGAAGGCGTCTGCGTGCCGGCTGGCTTTTGCGTGACGACGAACGCCTTCCAGCGCATCATGGCCGAAGCGCCGTCGGTCGCGCATCGCCTCGACGAGCTCTCGCGCCTGGAGCCGGACGACCGCGACGCCATTCGCGCGCTCAGCCTGGAAGTTCGCGAGATCGTCGAAGGAGTCGCCGTGCCTAACGATCTGGCGGCGGCGATCACACAGGCGCTCGTTCGACTCGGCGAGCGAGAAGCCTCCGCCGTCCGATCCAGCGCGACGGCGGAGGATCTACCGACGGCCTCGTTCGCGGGCCAGCAGGACACGTATCTGAACGTCATCGGCGCCGCGGCGATCCTTCGGCACGTCAGCCGGTGCTGGGCCTCGCTCTTCACCGAGCGCGCCGTGACGTATCGTCTGCGAAACGGCTTCGACCATCGCCAGGTCAGCATGGCCGTGGTCGTGCAGCGGATGGTTTTCCCGCATGCAGCCGGCATCCTCTTCACCGCCGATCCCGTCACATCGAACCGAAAGGTCGCCTCCGTGGAGGCCAGCTTCGGACTCGGCGAGGCTCTGGTCTCGGGCCTGGTGAACGCAGACGTCTACAAGGTGCGGGACGGCGAGATCGTCGCCAGGACGGTCGCCACGAAGCAGCTTGCGATCAACGCATTGCCTAACGGCGGCACGCAGCAGCAGACAATCGAGCCGGAGCGGCAGCAGCAGCCTGCGCTGACTGACGCGCAGGTCGTGCGGCTCGCGCAGTTGGGCCGGCGGATCGAAGCGCACTTCGGCCGTCCTCAGGACATCGAATGGTGTCTCGTCGATGAGGATTTTCACATCGTTCAGAGCCGGCCGATCACGACGCTGTTCCCGATCCCCGCAGCGGGCGACCAAGAGAATCACGTCTACGTCTCCGTCGGTCATCAGCAGATGATGACCGACCCGATGAAACCACTCGGCCTCTCCTTCTGGCAGATGACGACGCCCAAGCCGATGGCCGAAGCCGGCGGGCGGCTGTTCGTCGACGTCACTCAGCTTCTGGCTTCGCCGGCAAGCCGCGCAAGTCTGCTGGCGGCCCTGGGGAAATCCGATCCGCTGATCGGTGACGCGTTGCAGAGCGTCATCGACCGCGGCGACTTCATTCGGTCGCGGCCTAACGAGGACGCCCCGTGGGCGCTGCCGGGCGCCGCCGGAGCCAGTTCCGTCGCGACCGATCCCGCCATCGTCACCGAACTGATCGAAGAGAGCCAGGCGTCGATCGCCGCCATGGAACGTGACATCCGAACGAAGGCCGGAGCCGCGCTGCTCGACTTCATCCTTGCGGACATTCAGGAGATGAAACGGGTCCAGTTCAATCCGCGGAGCATGCCGGTGATCATGGCGGGGATGGAGGCCACGTGGTGGTTGAACGACAAGATGCAGACGTGGCTGGGCGAGAAGAACGCCGCCGACACGCTCACGCAATCCGTCCCGCACAACGTCACGTCGGAGATGGGGCTCGCGCTCCTCGACGTTGCCGACGTGATCCGCCCGCACCCGGACGTGGTGGCCTTTCTCCGTCACGTCGACGATGACAAGTTTCTCAACGAGCTGCCCAGGCTCGCGAGCGGTCGCGAAGCGCGAGACGCCATCCAGGCATGGCTCGACAAGTACGGCATGCGCGGCGTCGGCGAAATTGATATAACGAGGCCGCGTTGGAGCGAGCGTCCCACCACGCTCCTGCCATTGATCCTCGGCAACATCACCCAGTTCGAGCCGGGCGCCGCCAAGCGGCGCTTCGAGCAGGGGCTACAGGAGGCGTCGAGAAAGAAACACGACCTGCTCGAACGCCTGCGCGCGTTGCCTAACGGCGACGAGAAGTCCGCAGAAGCCGAGCGGATGATCGACCGAGTCCGGACCTTCAGCGGCTATCGCGAATATCCGAAATACGGCATGGTCAGCCGCTACTTCGTTTACAAGCAGGCCTTGTTGAAGGAAGCCGAGCGTCTCGTGCAGGCCGGCGTGCTGGCTGAGAAGGAGGACCTGTTCTATCTCAGGTTCCAGGAGCTCCAGGACGTCGTGCGCACGAAGCAGGTTGATCATCGGCTCATTCACCAGCGCAAAGACGAGTTCAAGACTTACAAAACACTCACGCCACCCCGTGTGCTGACGTCGGATGGCGAGGCCGTCGCCGGGTCGTACCGACGCGAGGACATGCCGGCCGGCGCGTTGGTCGGCCTGCCGGTTTCCGCCGGAACCATCGAGGGTCGGGCTCGCGTCATCCTCGACATGGCGGAGGCCAGTCTCGAAGCGGGTGACATCCTCGTCACCGCGTACACGGACCCGAGCTGGACGCCTCTGTTCGTCGCGATCGAGGGCCTCGTGACGGAGGTCGGCGGCTTGATGACGCATGGCGCGGTGATCGCACGGGAGTACGGCTTGCCCGCCGTCGTCGGGGTGGAGCATGCCACTCGGCTGATCCGGGATGGCCAGCGTATCCGCGTGCATGGAACGGACGGATACGTCGAGATCCTGACCTAGCGGGCCAGCCTTGCAATGTGCCTGACGAGTCCTGCGTTGCGCGCGCCTAACGCCGCTGTAACGAAGAGGTTGGTCCGCGCTCACTAGCGATCACGCGTCGTCGATGCTATCGTGGTGCTCTCTCCAGCTGTCGTGCTAGTACACCAACACTGAGGCGAGCGACACTGACCCCGTCGGAGAGGGCGGGGTCGCAGCTCCCGCCCGGGGAGGCAGCGATGTCCGAATACTCGACGTACCGTCTGGATTGTGGGCATGTTCACGTCGTATGCGTTCAATCCAAAACCGACGAGTGCGGGGAGGCATGTGCAGGAATGGTGATCGCCATGTCGAAGGCGCGCTTCGTGGATCTCGCGACTCTGCGAGCGACGTCGCAGGCCGTTGGCGGAGCAGAGTACCGCCCCAGTCCGAAGGATGCCGGCGCAAAGGTCACCGATCGGCGACAAGCCGGTCTCGCGGCCGTGCTGATGGCTGGAAAAGGGTCCGAAGCCGGCACCGGCGCGGCGAATCTCGTGAACATCCTCAAGAATTTCGGGGTCGCGTCGACGCTCCATCGATCCGGGGCGGCGGTAAAGATCAAGGACGCGGCGGCGTCGGGGAAGCCGGTGATTGCCGGCGTTTCGTGGCCCCAAGGCGGCGGCCACTTCATCGTCGTTCATGGTACCAGCAACAAGAAGTATTGCATTCTCGACCCCGGCCACGAAGGGGTGGTCAACACGACGCCAGTGGGCAGCATCTCGTACATCACCCCGTACGGCCTGACGGGCGAGTTCGACGAGGCCATCGTTCTAACCTAGGACGGGTGGCATAACGAGCTGAATGCTGGGTGTCCGGGCACGGTCAACGGCAAAGTCCGTCTTGACAGGAACAGCGATGCAAGACATAGATAGTCTATGTCCTCGAGCAAACGCGACCTGCTGCCCGGCACCCTGGACCTGCTGATCCTCAAGACCATCAGCGCGTCTCCGATGCACGGGTACGGCATCGCACAGCACATCAAGCGCCTCTCGCGCGATGTGCTCCAGGTGGACGAAGGCTCACTCTATCCGGCCCTCCAGCGCCTGCGCCAGCGCAGATGGCTCAATGCCGAATGGGGGCAAACGCCTAACAACCAGCGGGCGCGCTACTACACCATTACCGCAAAAGGCCGCGAGCAGATCGGCGAGCAAGAGGCGGGCTTCGACGAAATCGTCGTGGCCATCCGGCGCGTATTGCGAGGCGCCACGTGAATCTGACCGAAGCATGGAACCGCCTCCGCGACCGTCTGCGTCGCGAGCGGCTCACGTCGGAGCTCGATGAGGAGCTGCGCTTTCACCAGGCCATGCTGGAGCGCGACCAGCCCCCAGGGCTGGCGAGGCTGGCGTTAGGCAACGCCACGTCTCACAAGGAGCGCGCCCGCGACCTGTGGAGCCTGGGCTGGGTCGACGACGTGCTACAGGATCTTCGCTACGCGGCGCGCGGTCTGCGTGCCAGGCCCGGCTTCACCCTCGCGGTCGTGCTCACGCTGGCTCTCGGCATCGGCGCGAACGCCGCGATCTTCTCGATCGTCGACCGGCTGCTCTTCCGGCCGCCGCCGATGCTCGCTCATCCGGCGCTGACCAATCGCATCTATGTCGCGCAAAGCGATCGCGGGCGGGAAGGCGTATGGCCGGGAATGGCGTACGCGCGCTATCTGGATTTCACGCGTTCGACAACGTCCTTCGTGCGAACGGCGGCGTTCACCACGCAGACGCTCGCCGTCGGTGTGGGTGACGAGGCGCGCGAGATGCCGGTGGCAGCCGTGAGCGCGAGCTTCTTTGGTTTCTTCGACGCCGCACCTGCACTCGGCCGCTATTTCACCGCGCGCGAGGATGCAGCACCGACTGGAACGCCCGTCGTCGTTCTCAGCCACGTGCTCTGGGAGGTTCGCTTCGGCGGACGGTCGGACGCACTCGGCGCGTCGTTCCAGATCGGTCCGACTATCTATACCGTAATCGGCGTCGCCCCGGCAGGATTCGCGGGTCTCTCGCCGACGCAGCCGGCAGCGGCATACATCCCCATCAGCACGTACGCCGCGAGCTCGGGATTCCAGGGCAGCCCGGGCGACGAGTGGTGGCAGACGTACCACTGGAACTTCGCGCAGATGATCGCCGAGCGGAAACCGGGGGTGGCCGTCGCCGAGGCAAACGCTGATCTGAACAACGCGTACCGGCGCAGCTACGCGGTGCAGCGAGACATCAGCCCGGACATTCCGCCCATCAAGCTTGCGCGCCCGCGCACGATCGTCGCGTCGGTTCTCGCCGAGCGTGGGCCTAACGAGAGCAAGGTCGGGAAGGTTGCGGCTCTGGTCGCCGCGATGGCGGTCGTCGTCCTGCTGATCGCCTGCGCGAACGTCGCCAACCTGCTGCTCGCGGGCGCGCTGCGCCGGCGCCGCGAGATCGCGGTTCGTCTTGCGCTCGGCGTGAGCCGCGCCCGTCTGATCGCGCAGCTACTCACCGAGAGTCTGTTGCTGGGATTGCTCGGCGGCGCGGCGGGGCTGGTCGTGGCGCAATGGGGCGGTGCGTTGCTCCGCTCGTCCTTCCTGCCTAACGACTCGTCGACGACCGTGATCGGGGATCCGCGTACGCTCATCGTCGCGGGAGCCGCGGCACTGATCGCGGGCCTGCTCACCGGGCTCGCGCCGGTGTGGCAGAGCCGTCGCGCGGATCTCGCGCACGACCTCAAGGCGGGCGCGCGGGAAGGAACGGGCACGCATCATGGCTCGCGCACGCGTGCCGTGCTGCTCGTCGTGCAGGGCGCGCTCTCCGTGGTGCTGCTCGTCGGCGCCGGCCTCTTCGTGCGCAGTCTGTGGCACGCGCGCGACCTGCGCCTCGGCTACGACGTGGATCCCGTGCTCGCCCTAGAGCTCAACATGCGCGGTGTGAAGCTCGACAGCGCGCATGCGGTCGTGCTGCGCCAGCAAGTCCTCGACCGGGCGCAGTCTCTGCCCGGCGTCGAGCACGCGGCGCTCCACATCAGCATCCCGTTCTGGAGGACGTTGGACGGACGCAACGGCATCGGCGTGAACCTGCGCGTCGCCGGGATCGACTCCGTGGACCGCCTCGGTGAGTTCTACCTCGATGCCGTGACCCCCGATTACTTCGCGACGATGGGCACACGCATCCTTCGCGGCCGCGGCATCGGCAAGCAGGACGTGGCGAATGCACCCGGCGCGATGGTCGTGAGCGAGGCGATGGCGAAGGTGCTCTGGCCAGGCGCGGATCCAATCGGGCAGTGCGTGCGCATCATAACTTACTCAACAACGGGTAAGGAGGCGCTCTGCACGTACGTCGTGGGCGTTGCCGAGGACATCAAGAACGAGAGTCTGAGCGACGACAAGGGCTATTACTATTATCTCGCCTTGGCGCAGTTCCTCCCGCAGCAGGCTGGCGTGTTCGTGCGACTGCACGGCGACGCGGCGGCGCAGGCGGAAGCAATCCGGCGCAGCCTGCAACCGCTGATGCCCGGCGCCTCGTATGTCACCGTCACTCCGTTGGCTGACGTGATCGGCAGCCAGATGCGCTCGTGGAAGCTCGGCGCCACGATGTTCGTCGCATTCGGCGCGCTTGCGCTCCTGCTGGCGGCTGTGGGGCTATACAGTGTGATCGCGTACAACGTGGTGCAGCGGACGCACGAGTTGGGGGTCCGGATCGCGTTAGGCGGGCAGGTGGGTGACGTGGTCGCACTCGTGGTCGGCCAGGGGCTGCGGCTCGGCGTCGCCGGAATCGTGATCGGCGGGATGATCGCATTCTCGGGCGCGCGCTGGCTGAAGCCGCTCCTGTTCCAGGAGTCGGCGCGCGACCCCGCGGTGTATGCGTTCGTTGGCGCCGTGTTGGTCGCGGTAGCGGTCATGGCGAGCTATGTCCCCGCGCGTCGCGCGGCGAGGGTCGATCCCAATATTGCACTCCGTGCCGAGTGAGAAGAGCCAGACTCCGCGCCGTCTCAGGTCATATCCACGTTGATGCGATAGTCCTGGCCTTCCCATCGCTGCTCCTCGGGATAGTACAGCGTGAAGTCCACTGCAGCGCCCGACGAGAGCTCGCTCGTGTCGAGATCTGCTATCCATACGCCGAGTGTACCGGCGGCGCGGGCAGTCGTGTCGTGCCAAGTGCTCCACCCGTCACGCGACCAATGCACCATCGCGGCACGGGTTGTCTGCACGCGCAGCGTGCGGCCTGCGCGCATGACGCGTGTCTTGTTGGCCGCGGACCAGATGGCATGGCGCGCTGTAATTTTCTGCCGGACGTATCGCTCGTAGGGCTGGTCCGGCATGTCGAAGACCACGCCGTCGCGAAGCGAACGCACCAGTTTCACGTATTCAGCGTGCGCCCAGACGAGTGGCATCGCGCTGCCGCTCGGACGGCCATTGAGAAGCTCCCGCTCCGGCAAGTCGTCGCCGTCCCAGACCTGTTCCGGGAGCATCCCGCCGTCGCTCGTCTGCGCGCGCATGACGCCGAGCAGATGAACAGCCGCCTCCGGGCGACCACGTGCCAGCTCATAGTGCGCGCGCTCGCCGGCAAGCAGCGGCCAGCCGCGGCCAACCCCCACGCCGTCGAAGGGTGAACCGTCTTCGTGCTCGCCATAGCCGTCGTTGTTGTAACGGTACCATGTCGGCCCGGTCTTCGTGCGGCGGCACAGCAATGCGTCGATGACGCGCACCGTGTTGAGTATCCTTGGATCGTTCGCATCGCGAAGGCCGAAACGCACGAGCGCGAGCGCGTCGGGGCTGATCAGATTCTCGTATCGGATCTGGTCCGAGAGCGCGGTGACATGCTCTAGCCGCGGGCTCGGCCGCGATTGTTCGCTGACGGTCGGACGTTGATCATCGAGTCGGACAACGTTATCCCGGCGCGTGCGGAGGAGGTCCGGGAGGAGCAGTGTGACAGTTCCAGTTCCGTCATTTTGAGATGCTAAACCCGGAATATCGAGTGTTAAGGCGTCGATTGTGACCGTTGTGTCACCCCGAGTGTTGTCGGGATGTGACTCATCGCAAGCCACCCGGCGAGGCTAAATTGAACGTCCTCGAAACTATTGCAGATACACGAAGCTCCGCCACGCAGACGCTGCTGGCGACCCTGCGCAGGAAAGGACCCACATCAGGAACATGACTGAGCCAAGTCGCAATGGGCGCCTAGAGCGAAAGTCTACGCGTCTTTCACTAATTCGCTAGCAGCGATGAACGCTTCTAACTGCGCGCGTAGCGGGCAGCTGTCGCGAAGGCGAGGAAGTATCTCCGCAGACCGCGCGCTGAGTCAGGCGGAACTTTCTCATCGAAGAAGAGCCGGCAGAACTCTTCGCGTCCGCGGAGAATCTCGCGCCGTCGTGGACCGCGCCACCGGTCATCCGTCGCGGTGAGGTCGAACAACTCGAGCGCGCGCGCCAAGGCGCCGTCGAAGCGTGCGCGATTGTTCGAGTCGTGCGCGCGAATCGCGCGCTCGACTTCACTGCCTACGTTCGCCAGCTGTTCCATCAGCGTGAGCGTATGCCAACGTTGCGCCGTTGCGGCGTGAATGGGCGTCGTCTCACTCATTGCACTGACACCAGTGTCTCGACGACGCGACGAATGCCCGCACGCGTGGCCTCGTGTTCGACATCTCGGCTGCGATTGTTCTGTGACGGCCGGACGTTGATCATCGAGTCGAATTCGATCCAGTCTGGGCCGGACTCGCTCGGGTACAAGTTGATGCCCCAGAGGTCCGCTTGTCGCGAGCCATCCTCGAGCAGCAGCGCCTCTTCATCCGCATGCAGCTCGCCGCCCACTGCCATTACACCACGGGAGATGTCGACCACGGCCTTGACCATGTCGCCAAAACGTGCTTGCGCCATCGTAACGAGTTCAGTGCGCGTGAGGCGCTCGCGGATGATGCGCATTTCAGATGGACTCATGCCCGCATAAACTATCTCCGCGGGAGTGCCGCCGCGCGTGCGACTTCGAAAAAGCCGGATCTCGCTACTCACGTCTCGCTTCTGGATCTCGCCTTCGACGGCCTTGGGAGCTTTCCGTCGCCTAACGCCGCATCCGATGCGACGCAGTGTCGATTCTGGAAGTCCTCGTTCGTCGTGTCGATGTGATCCCCTGAACGCAGTCTCCACCCCTCGAAAGGAACATCGCAATGTCGAAGGTTGTCGCACTCATGTCCATGTCGCTCGACGGCTACGTCGCCGACCGCAACGATGGCGTGGCCGAAGTGTTCGACTGGTACTTCAGCTCGGGGGACGTCGAATTCAACACCGGAGGGTCGGACCCCATGACGTTCAAGGTGTCCGCGCCGAGCGCCGAGCATCTTCGCGGTCTCTGGTCCGAACTTGGGGCCGTGCTCACCGGTCGACGCACGTTCGAGGTCGCCGACGGCTGGAACGGAAGTCACGCTTGGGGACCGGCATTCGTACTTACTCACCACATACCCGCCGGATGGCCGCGACCCAACTCGACTGTGCACTTCGTGACCGACGGCATCGAAAGCGCCGTGAAGCAAGCCAAAGCCGCTGCCGCCGGGAAGTCCGTTGGAGTCCATGGCGCCGACACCATCCAGCAGTTGCTGAATGCTGGTCTACTCGATGAACTCTCCATCGACATCGCGGCGGTTCTTCTTGGCTCCGGAGTTCGACTCTTTGAGCACCTCGCCGGCACGCCAGGCGTCCTTGGCAACCCGACGGTGATCGCGGGCGTCGGCGTTACACACCTGCGCTACCCAGTACGCAAGGCGTAGTAGTCGTACGGCGCGACGGCTTCCCGAATGGACGCGCAATCCGCGCGGGCAGCAACCCCGTCGACCTCAATTCCGTCTCGGCGGTGCGCCTAACGACGGCAGAGGGGATTTCGAGATCAGTGCTCAGTCGTCACGATGACGCGGTGTGTGCTCACGAACTCCAACAACTTGGGAACGACTCAGCGTACATAGTACTGATAACAGTCGCTCGTCAGCACAGCCACTCCAGCCGTCGTCACGACGCGGAAGTGGATATCGAACGATGTGCCGACCGGATTCGTCACCACGCGAAAGAGGTCCTGCTTCGCTGTGCCGCGGTCGTCCGTGACAATGTCCTGTGGGGCGTTGCCCTCTCCGAGGGTGAGCCAGCCACTACTGGTACAGTTGCCGTCCACCACGCCGTCCACCGCGCGCTGTAGCTGGTAGTGCGCGTTCGGCGCGAGGTCGCGCACCCAAACGCCGAGGTCTATACGGGTCGCATCGTCGTTGGCTTGTCGGAACTTCACATGGCCAAATCCGTCGGCGCCTTCAGCTGGCCGGAGGATAGCCTCGAGATTGAAATTGGGGTTCACGCCATCGAGCTCTGCTGCCGTCGACGTCGCCCGCTCTACCATTGGAGGTCGTGGCGAGACCACGTCGTTCGAACGCGCACATGCGGCGAAGAAGAGCCATCCAGCGAGTTGACAAACCATATGCCGCTTCATCAATGCCTCGCTCGGTAAGAGAGGATGGTAGGGTCGGACCGGTGCGACACGAAGCGCCGAATCACCCCGGCGCCGCACGATGGGATAGCGGTTCCGCCTCAGTCGCCCGTGGCGCGACCAAGCGTCCCTGCGTCAGCAGTATCGTCGCTTCCCCCGTGGTCATCACATCATGCCGTCGCTGCTCGGTACCGGCATACGGCGACGCGTCTTCCGGTCGCTGCAGCTTGGGCTCCGGCGGCCAGGTGGCGATTCGGGTGAGCCAGGTCGCCAGAAACGCAGTGGCTACGCCGGTCAGAAGCGTCAGCAGCGGCGCCCGAAAGCTGAGTGGACCAATCGATCGCAGCAGCACACCGCCGGTGAGCGCACCGAGGCCGCCGGCGAGAAGATCGTAGACGGCGGGACCGCGGGTGAACGCCGTCAGCACACCAACGATCTTACCCGTCACGAGCCCCAGCAGGAGCAACATCACGAGCCACACGAGCATGTTCATCTCGATTCCTCGTTAGGTTTTATAGTGCGACCGCTCAGAGGCGCCGGACGTTCACGGTGAGGGGCCCACCGAGCCCTTCGAGCACCTCGAACGCAAGGCGAGTCCCTTCTTCGATCAGCCGCAGATCCTCGGCGCAGATGCTGGACTCGTCGAGCAAGCAATCCGGACCGCCGCCATCGCACGTGACGAAGCCATGACCCTTGGCCAAATCGAACCAGCGAACGGTGCCCGTTGCGTGCGGCAGTACGGCCGCATTGCTCGGCATGCTACTCCTCGAGTGAGACGCGAGAAAAGAAAAGCCCGACACGCGAGGTGGCAGGCCCATTCGTATCTCGGCCGCGCGACGAGCGCGCGTATGTCGCATTGAAGTGTAGTGCACTACACGATAATCCGCAATGATGGGTTTAGCATATTATGAATCCGGACATGCGCCATGTGAGCGTCACGCGCCGTTCCGTTATTCCAGTCCGTTCGCGAGCCCGGACGCGGCCTCGACGTGCCGCCGAATGCTGAAGTTCCTTGGGTCGATCACCGCCTGCAGCGCGCACCCGTGGACCAGGCTCACCGCGACGGCGGCGAGTCCATCCGCGCGAGTTCCTGGCCCAAGCGTCTCGCTGACGACGCGAAACGCACGTCGATAGCCATCGAGACCGCCGACGACTCTCCTCCGGATCATCGCATCGCGGACTCCGAGCGCCCAGTATTCGAGAAAGAGCCGAAAGTGACGCGGATCACGCGACAGACGCTTCATCTCCGCACCCAGGAGCGCGCGCATTCGCTCCGCCGGCGACGTTAGGCGTGCGACCCCGGCAGAGATCCGGAGCACCGTGGTCGCCTCGAGTACTCGGTCGAGCAACGCCTCGACCAGCGCATCGCGACGGCTGAAGTGGAAGAGGACCGTTCCGTGGCTCACGTCAGCGCGCGCGGCGACCCCGCGCACCGTCAGCGCTTCGATGCCCTGTCGCACCGCAACTTCATACGCGGCGCGCAGGATATCCTTCCGACGGTGCTCTTCTGGCGCCTTCTGACCCGGCATGAGACTTCTCGTAACTACGTCGCTATGTGTTGCCGCCGCGTCAGTACATGCCCTCCATGCCGCCACCGCCGGCGGCTCTTTTCTCCTCCGTGTGCTCGACGACCGTGCATTCGGTCGTCAACAGCAGCGCGGCAATCGACGCCGCATTCTGGAGCGCCATGCGCGTCACTTTCGTTGGATCGATAACGCCCGCCTGAATGAGATTCTCGAAGGTGTCCGTCAGCGCGTTGTACCCGAACGCATCGTCCTTCGACGTGCGCACGCGCTCGACGACGATCGAGGCCTCGCCGCCCGCATTCTGCACGATCATGCGAATCGGTTCCTCGATCGCACGGCGCACGATCTCGACACCGATCTGCTCTTCCGGATCCTGAAACTTCAGATGCTTCAGTACCCGCTGCGCCCGAATAAACGCGACGCCGCCGCCCGCGACGATTCCTTCCTCGACCGCGGCACGCGTGGCGTGGAGTGCATCCTCGACGCGCGCCTTCTTCTCCTTCATCTCACTCTCGGTCGCAGCACCGACGTCGATGACGGCAACGCCGCCAGCGAGTTTGGCGAGACGCTCCTGCAACTTCTCCTTGTCGTAATCCGACGTCGACTTCTCGATCTCGGCCTTGAGCTCCTTGATGCGCCCTTTGATCTGCTCTTCCGTGCCGACACCGTCGATGAGCGTGGTGTTGTCCTTGTCGACGACGATGCGTTTGAACTGACCCAGATCCGCAACGGTGGTGCTCTCGAGTTTGAATCCTGTTTCCTCGGTGACGACCTTCGCTCCGCTGAGGATCGCGATGTCCTGGAGCATCGCCTTACGGCGATCGCCGAAGCCCGGCGCCTTCACTGCGCAGACGCGGAGCGTGCCACGGAGCTTGTTGACGACGAGCGTCGCGAGCGCTTCGCCCTCGATGTCCTCGGCGATGATGAGCAACGGACGCCCCTGCTGCGCGACCTTCTCGAGCACGGGGAGGAGATCCTTCATCGACGAAATTTTCTTATCGTGGATGAGAATGAAGGCGTCCTCGAGGACCGCTTCCATCTTCGCCGGATCGGTGACGAAGTATGGAGAGACGTAGCCGCGGTCGAACTGCATGCCGTCGACCGTCTTGAGCGTCGTGTCCAGACCCTTCGCTTCCTCGACCGTGATGACGCCGTCCTTGCCGACTTTCTCCATCGCTTCCGCGATCAGATTTCCAATTTCCGCATCATTGTTCGCGGAGATGGTGCCGACTTGCGCGATCTCCTTCTTCCCACCCGTGGGGACGCTGATCTTCTTCAGCTCCTCGACGACCGTGGCGACCGCGCGCTCGATGCCGCGCTTGAGGGCCATCGGGTTCGCGCCGGCGGTGACGTTCTTGAGGCCTTCGCGAAAGATCGCCTGGGCGAGAACGGTCGCAGTGGTGGTGCCGTCGCCGGCGTTGTCGCTCGTCTTGGTCGCGACTTCCTTCACCATCTGCGCGCCCATGTTCTCGAGCGGGTCTGACAATTCGATCTCTTTCGCGACAGTCACTCCGTCCTTGGTGACGGTCGGGGCACCGAACTTCTTATCGATGACGACGTTCCGACCTTTGGGGCCGAGGGTCACCTTCACGGTGTCGGCTAGTTTATCGACGCCGCGCTTGAGCGCACTGCGCGCGTCCGTATTGAATTGCAGGTCTTTCGCGGGCATGACGAGTCCTGGTCTGGAGAAACGTTCGAGGTCAGTTGAGTACGGCGAGCACGTCCGACTCGCGGAGGATGAGCAGTTGCTCACCATCGAGCGTGACCTCGGTACCGCTGTACTTGCCGTAGAGGACCTTGTCGCCGACCTTGACGTCCATCGGCACGCGCTTGTCCTTCTCGAAGCGTCCGGGCCCGACGGCGATGATCTTGCCTTGCTGCGGCTTTTCCTTCGCGGTATCAGGGATGTACAGCCCGCCGCGCATCTGCTCCGCGTCTTCCAGCGCTTTGATGACAACGCGGTCTGCTAGGGGAGCGACTTTCACGGACGTCGATTGCTTGGTGGCCATGCGCGTGCCTCGCGGAGGGAGAAGACGGCGGCAGCGTCACGCCATGTATTGACCAGTTGGTCAAGACCTAAGGATACCACATATTGACCACATGGTCAACAAGGCGTATGAATCGCGGTCGCGACGCGTATCGGCGAGAGTGTGCATTGGGCCGCCGGTACTTGTCCCGCCGTGAGCGCACTGACGCACCGGGCACGTCATCGCGTGTCCGGCGCTGTTCCGTTGTTCACGACGTATTCACTTTGGACGAGCCCGCTAGCGCAGTGACGCGTGGCAACATGTCTAAGCAGGACATCACGTGATACTTCGCCAAACAACGGGATTCCCGAGCCGATCAAGACCGGCACCCGAGTGACGATTAATCGCTGGATGAGACCCACCTCGAGAAATCGCTGAATAGTGATTCCACCGTCAACGTAGATGTGCTGTATCCCCCGCGCGCCAAGCGTGGCAACCACCTGCGCTGGGTGGCCCGTTAGGCGTTCGACCACGGCCCCGCGTGGCGGAGGCGGAAGCTCGCGCGTCCTGAGCACGAAGACAGGCTTGTCGTACGGCCACTGCGGAAATGCGGCGATCGCGTCGAAGGTATTCCATGACCACGGCATCGACGCTGGCCATGAACTCGGTGTACCCGTGCGGCTCTCCGCCGCCCGGCGGAAGAAAATCGAACTCTCCGTTCGACCGCGCGATGAATCCGTCGAGGCTCGTGCCAACGAACACCGATGCTTTCACTGTCACACGCGCTCGTCGAGCAGGGTGACCGCCGGGTCGGGCGCAACCGCTGGTGTGGATCGTTCTGGTATAGCTATGCCGTCATCGTCGACACGGTTGCCGGCATTCTCGTCGGCGCCGATGGCGTCGAGGCGCCGTGTCGTTATGCGCCAATCGACGACAAGGGGACCAACACGGAGAATCGGCGCTCGGGATCGCATGACCGAACCCTCCGGTCTATTCGTTGCGCAGCGATTTGAGCGCGGCGAGGTTCTTCCGACGGAGCTCCCAGGACTCGCGTTGATCGAGCGACAACGCGCGTCGTGCCACGAGCTCCCGATAGTAGGAGAGCACCCGAGAGCGCACGCTCTCGAGCGTGTCGCCGCCTAGCGGTTGAAAAGGCGCGAAGCGGTGCGATTCGCCGGATACGGTGAACCACCACCACGCCTGCGCCAGACGCGATCGTCCTTGCTCGATCTGGCACGCGAAGATGCGGTCGTCGGCTTCGAATGTGAAGGGTTGGAGGACGGGCTGGCGTTCTGGTGTCTCGCGCATGTTATGACACTCGGCGCGGTCGACCTGCTGCGCGACGCGGAGTCGGCGGCGCTTCCATGAGATGATCGACGACAGAGAGAAAGCGGTCTTCGCCTGAACGGGTGATCACGTAACCGTCAGCGCCAATGCGTCGTGCCCAGTCGCGGTCTTGCTTCTTTCCGTGCGCGGTGTATGCGAGGAGCTTGGTGCGTCGGAGCGCCGGAGACGTGGCAATGACCCGCGCCAGACAGCGAGACGTACCAATAGGCACGTACAGCTCCGTCACGACGAGACCGATCTCGGAGCCGTTGACGATGTCCATTGCCGCGGTGGGGTCAGGGGCTTCGACGACGGTGTATCCTTTGTCCTCGAGTCGTGTGCGGAGATGCGAGGTCGAATCAGTTTGTGACTGAACGAGCAGAATCGAATTCGAATACATGACTACCTCGGTTTTGAGAGTTCTCACGTCACGCGAGCAGGCTGCACCCGCGGCCGTCCGGGAAGGAAACAAAAAAGGGCCTGCATTGGCAGGCCCCAGAGTTGACGGACTTGTCCGCGCGACCAGCGCGTATCGCTTCGGGGAATATAGCATGCGCACGCGCACAATAGCAACGCCTCCGCTCACAAGTCAGCCTCCGTGCACAGAAATCCGTCGCCTTTTGGCGAGTCGCAGTTAAAGAAATGCTAAACGAGCGGCGCCGACGAACATGGGTTATGTTCAATAACAGCTGGTGAGCGGCTCGCGCTGCTCCCTTTGGTCTCCACGCGCGCTTTCGTCGCGTCGGATCCCCGAGCCCTTCCGGTCAGCCCGCTCGTGGATTGCAGGCACAAGAGGCTTTCATGAAATCCCCCAGCGGCGTCGCGCTGCGTAGCGTCGAGGATCTTGCCGACGCGAAACAACTGCGCTCAGTCATCTCGACCATCCTGACGAGCGCACCGATCAACGAACACGCCTTGCGCTGCGCCGTCTGGAGTTTCGTCGGCGTCGAGCGGCGCGCCGACACTCCGCCGGCGCTCGTCATCGCGCGACTGACCGCCCTCATCGACGACGCCCGCGTCCTCCCGCTCTCAGCACGCGCTTCGTTGACTCGGCGGATGATTCTTTGGTGCGTCGAGGAGTACTTCGGCCATTTGGGCGGTGACGCTCTCGCGATGGATGCATCGCGCGGCGAAGCGCGTTCGCCGGCGAGAACCTGACCGACTCACTCGATCGCGAGAGCACCGATGACGACCCGTCCATTCGATGAGTATCGTGACACGCCGCTGTGGGCCGCCGTCGAGACTACGCTCAATGAGCTCGTGGCTTCGAGCGAAATCGCAGTGAATACCGCGCCGGAGTACGTCATCGGATACCTCTGTCGCCAACTCCAGGCGAAAAAGCTGGTCATCGCCTCTAGCGTACAGCGATAATTCCAGGCCGCGCAGGCTTGGAGAGCTGTCGGGTCGCGAATCGCGCGAATGCGGGCTTCGCGCAATTCGCGTCCCAAAATTCTCGGTTCTTCAGGAGGCGACGAATCCGACACGTGCCCTGAAATCCTTTTGTGCCCCGCCGCCTAACGGATAGCGAGCGCGCACTCTTTGCAAACGGGCCGAGGTGAGCCGCACAACGATTTCATTTGCGTTCAACGAGACGACGTTGTTCGCCCGTCAGCATGCCCATAATTTCGCGCGCCGCCCGATCATCGAGCTGTGAGCGCTCAGCGTCTGTCGGAGCGCGATGCGCACCCTGTAGCATCGTGTAGAGCGACTGCTGGTACTGATGGTCGATCGCGCGCAGCTGCGCCGTCTGCCCCGGCGTCAAGGCCAGTGACCCGAGCAGCCGCGCTGCCACGCTGAAAGCGCCCGCGGGGGGCCGCGAGCCTGTGGCTTCCTGGTCAGCTGTCACAGCGTTGGTCCTCAAAGCCTGGTCGCTGCGTGAATAGTACGCGGGCGCATGTCGCGGCGCCCTCGGGGACGCTTCGCTAGGTTGCGCACAATGGCCACCATCGCGTCCCGACCATTCGCACGACTGCGCTCCCGCTGGTTGCAACAGACGACCGATCCGGCGGCCGCGCTGCTCCCTGGGCCGATTCGCGGCGAGCTCTTGGGCGCCGAGCAGCTGGCCGAGCGTGTCATTGCCGTCGCGCGCGAGCAGCGCGCTGCCTCAGTGCAGCGCCGGCGAGCGCTTCTGCTCGCGCGGCTCAACGAGAGTTGGCGCGTTTTGCAAGAGGTGCACGCGCGACTTCTCACCGCCGCTGCCAGGGAAGTCGAAGTCGGACCGGCCGGTGATTGGCTGCTCGACAACTTCCACGTCGTGCGGGAGCACATCGTGGAAGTCCGCGCGAGTCTTCCGCGTGGCTTCTACCGCGAGCTTCCGGAATTGGAGAATGGACCGCTCGCGGGCTACCCGCGCGTCTACGAGCTGGCCATCACTCTCATCTCACACACCGAAGCACGCGTCGATGAGGAAAATGTCAATCTCGTTTTGACCTCATTTCAGCGCGTGAGTCCGCTGTCGATTGGCGAGCTCTGGGCGATGCCGGCGATGCTGCGGCTCGGGCTCATCGAGAGTGTGCGCCGCATGTCGCTGCGCACCGTGCAGCGACTGGCGGAGATCGAGGAGGCGGATCAGTGGGCTGCTCGTCTCCAGACGGCCAACGACAATGGTAAGCGTGCCCTCGGCGCCGCGCTGAACGCATTCGTCATCTCGCCGCCGACGCTGACGCCGTACTTCGTGTCTCGTCTTCTCCAACGACTTCGCCAGTCGCGCGGCGATTTCCCGCCTTTGCTCTGGCTCGAGGAGTGGATCGGGGAGGATGGGCCGAGTGCCGAAGAGTCCGACGCCTGGTCGGCACACCGGCAGTCGATGACGCAGATTGCGATGGCGAACAGCATAACGAGTCTGCGCACCATCGCGCGTGTCGACTGGCGCTCGATCGTCGAGCAACAAAGCGAAATGGAAGCCGCGCTTCGTCAGGACCCGTCGGGCTTCTACGGCCGGACGACCTTCGCGACACGAGATCGCTATCGACACGTCGTCGAGCGTATCGCCAAGCGAACGAATCGCGATGAGGCCTCCGTCGCCGGCCTGGCGATCGAGCGCTCGCGTCGAGCCGAAACGTCGTCCGATGTTCGCGAAGCGCATGTCGGATACTTCCTGGTCGACGATGGCGTGGCCGAGCTCGAGCGAGCCGTCGGTTATCGACCGACGCCTGGCGAGCGCGCGCAGCGATGGGTCGTGCGACATCCGAGCGCGGTCTTCGCGGGTGGAATCGTCCTCGCGACCGTCGCTTTGCTCTCGATCGTCTGGCGACTCGCGGCGCCGGCGGCGTTCTCGGCGACCATCGTCGCGCTCGTTGTCGCGCTCATTCCGGCAACCGACGTCGCGATCAACCTCGTCAATCAGCTCATCACTGCGCTCCTGCCACCACGCGTATTGCCCAAGCTCGCCTTTAGCGAACAAGAAACTGCCGGTGCTGGCATTCCTCCGGAGTGTCGTACCGCGGTGGTGATCCCAACGTTGTTCGCGAGCGTCGAGATGGTCGAGGAAGCACTGGCCACGCTCGAGGCACACTTTCTTGCCAACCGTCAAGCCAATCTGCACTTCGCGTTGTTGAGCGACTTCCCCGACTCGCCGACGGAGACACGCACCGACGATAGCGCGATTGTCGAAGCTGCCGTCGCCGGTGTGCGGGATCTCAATACTCGTTATGCGGCGAGCGCCGGTGCAGAGGATCGCTTCTATCTCTTCCATCGACCACGGCGTTGGAATGCCCGTGAAGGCGTCTGGATGGGATGGGAGCGCAAACGCGGCAAGCTGGCGGAGTTCAATCAATTCGTGCGGGCCGGGCGCGCCGACGCATTTTCGCTCATCGTTGGGGACGTCGACGCGATTCGACAGGTTCGTTATGCAATCACGCTCGATTCGGATACGGTACTTCCACCGGGAACCGCGGCCCTGCTCGTCGGCACCCTGTCGCATCCGCTCAATCGCGCAAAGTACGATGCGGCGCATGGCCGCGTGGTCAATGGATACGGTATCGTGCAACCCCGGGTGGGGATTTCACTGCCGAGCGCGCACCGCTCGCGCTTCGCGGCCATCTTCTCGGGTCATCCGGGCGTCGATCCCTATACGACGGCTGTCTCGGACGTGTATCAGGATCTCTTCGGTGAAGGAAGCTTCACGGGGAAGGGGATCTACGAGATCGCCACCTTCGAGACCGCGACGCATGGCCGGTTTCCGGAGAACGCGCTGCTCTCCCACGATCTCATCGAAGGCAATTATACGCGCGCGGCGCTCGCCACCGACATCAACGTCTACGATGATTATCCGACCAGCTATCTCACGTTCACGCGTCGCAAGCACCGCTGGATTCGTGGCGACTGGCAGCTGCTGCGATGGCTGACACGAACAGTGCCTGGTCCCGACGGACCGGAGCGCAACCGACTCTCGTTCCTCTCGCGCTGGAAGATTCTCGACAATCTCCGTCGCAGCGTCGTCGAGATCGCGCAGCTCGTGTTCCTCGTCGCCGGATGGACGGTGCTCGCGGGCTCTCCGTTTCGCTGGACGTTACTCGTGCTCGGCGCCGTCGCCGCGCCGTGGGTCGTCTCGCTGTGCCTCGCGGTGCTGCAGCCGCCGTTCGATAAATCATGGCGCGCGTATTACCGCACCGTAGGGCTCGACGCGTTGACGAGCGCCCAGCAATACGCCCTGGCGCTCGTCTTTCTCCCGCATCAAGCGTTCGTGTCGGCGGACGCGATCGCGCGGACGCTCTGGCGGCTGACCGTGAGCAAACGACACCTGCTCGAGTGGCGGAGCTCCTCGGAGACCGAGCGTGAAGCCAGCGGCAGCACCGGCGCAACGTGGCGCACGATGTGGCCGGCAGTCGCCTTTGTCGTCGTCATCCTGCTGGTCACGTTAGGCACGCCGTCGCTCGGCGGAATGACTTTGCCCTTCGTGGTGCTCTGGGCAGTGGCGCCGGCGATCGCGGTCATACTCAGCAAGCCAGCGGTACCGCGCGTGCCACGGCTCTCGCCTGACGAGCGCGCTCTGGCGATGCGCTACGCGCGCCTTCACTGGGAGTATTTCGACACGTTCGTTACCGCCGAGACCAACTGGTTGGCGCCGGACAATTTCCAGGAGGATCCGATCCCCGAAACGGCGATGCGGGTCTCACCGACCAACATCGGCTTGCAGTTTCTCTCGACGATCAGCGCGTGCGACCTCGGTCTCATCACCGTGGAGGACATGGCCGCGCGCCTGGAACGGGGCTTCCGCACGCTCGAGCGGATGCGCCGATTTCGTGGCCACTTCTATAACTGGTACGATCTCCGCGACCTGCACGTCCTCGAACCGGCGTACGTGTCCACGGTCGACAGCGGCAATCTCTGTGGCCACCTGATTGCCGTTAGGCAGGCGTGCATGGAAAAGGCCAACGGTGGTGAGCTGGGCGCGCGGCTCGACGCGCTCGCCGAATCGGCGTATCGCTTGGCGATGGAGATGGACTTCCGGTTTCTGTTCGACCGTCGTCGCAAACTCTTCGCGATTGGCTACCAGCAGAGCACACACACGCTCGACCCGTCCTACTTCGACCTTCTGGCATCGGAGGCGCGCCTCGCGAGCTTCGTGGCGATCGCGAAGGACGACGTTCCGGTCGAGCACTGGTTCCATCTCGGCCGCACGCTGACGCGGGCGGCCGGGGAGATCGCGCTCGTGTCGTGGAGCGGCAGCATGTTCGAGTACCTGATGCCGGCACTCGTTATGCGCTCGCTTCCGTACACCGTGTTGGGCGAGACGTGCGACAGCGCGGTCAGGCGTCAGATTGCGTATGGGGTGGAACGGGGCGTCCCGTGGGGCGTGAGTGAGAGTGCGTACAACCTCCGCGATCGGCACCTCATCTATCAATACCACGCGTTCGGCGTGCCCGATCTCGCGCTCAAGCGGGGCTTGGGCCGCGATCTCGTCGTCGCGCCGTACGCCTCGGCCCTCGCACTGCTCGTCGAGCCGGCGCGGGCGATCTCCAACCTGGTCGTGGAAGAAGATCTCGGTGCGCTCGGCCAGTACGGGTTCTACGACGCGATCGACTACACGCGGCCGAACCCCGGTGAACGATTCGCCCTCGTCAGGAATTTCATGGCGCATCACGTCGGCATGTCGCTGGTCGCGCTCACGAATGTGCTTGACGACGACGTGTGGCAGAAGCGCTTCCATCGGGATCCGCTGGTTCGGGCCGTGGAGCTGTTGCTCTTCGAGCGCGTGCCGAGGAGAGTCGTTCTCCAGGCGCCGCAGCAGACACGCGTCGACGAGGCGCTCCCGGATCCGGACCTCGAGCGCCCGATCGTGCGCGAGGTCGACGAACTGGACTCGCCACAGCCGCACGTCGCGCTGCTTGGCCGTTTGCCGTACACGATCATGGTGAGCCATTGCGGCGGCGGTTACAGCCGGTATGAGGACCTCGCCATCACGCGCTGGCGAGCCGATGGCACGCGCGACAACACGGGCCAGTTCTGCTACGTGAAAGACGTTAGGCGCCAGCGCACGTGGTCGGCGGCGCACCAGCCCGTGTGCGCGCCGGCGGAATTCTACCAGGCGCTCCTCGCCACGGATCGCGTCACCTTCACGCGTCGTGACGACGGCATCGAGACGCGGACCGAGATCGCGATCGTGCCGCAGGACTCGGCGGAAGTGCGGCGCGTGACCCTGACGAACGTGGGGACCGAGACGCGCGAGATCGAGCTGACGAGCTATAGCGAGGTCGTGCTCGCGCCGCCCAACGCCGATCGCGCCCATCCGGCATTCTCGAATCTGTTCGTCGAAACGGAGTGGCACGAGTGGTGTTCGGCCATCACCGCCACGCGACGACCACGCTCGGCGCAAGAGCGGCGATTGTGGTGCGCGCACGTCGTGGCGACGGACTCGCCGGCGAACGTACCGGTGACGTGTGAGACGGACCGCGCCCGCTTTGTTGGGCGTGGACGAACGACCCGCGATCCCTGTGCGCTCGACCGAGATGGGCCACTCTCGGGCACAACCGGCCCCGTCCTCGATCCCGTCTTCGCGCTGCGAACGAGAGTGGTCATCGAGCCTGGGGAATCGACGTCGGTCTCCTTCACGACGCTGGTCGCGACGACACGTGAGCAAGTATTCACACTCGCGGACCGCTACCACCATCCCCACGCGGCACAGCGTGCGCTCGACCTCGCGTGGACGGCGACGCAAGTCGAGCTTCGAGAGCTCAACATCACACCGACCGATGCCGCCGTGTTCCAGGATCTCGCGGGCGCGTTGTTCTACGCGAATCCGGCGGTGCGCGCGTCCAAGGAAGAGCTGCGCGCGAACCACGGCTCGCAGCCTTTGCTCTGGGCACAGGGCGTGTCGGGCGACTGGCCGATCCTTCTCGCCGCCATCGATTCGAAAGACGGGCTGCCCACTTTGCGCGAGCTCTTCGCCGCGCACCGCTTCTGGCGCCGCCGCGGGATGACGGTGGACCTTGTCGTGCTGAACGAGCACGGCCAGGGCTATGCACAAGAGCTGAACGACTCGATTACCGCGGCAATGTTCACTGCCACGGAATCGGCGCTCGTCGATCGGCCGGGCGGTGTGTTCGTCCGGCGGAGGGACACCATGAGTGGTGCCGACTTTCAGATGCTGCGCACCACGGCGCGCATCTGTATCCAGTGTGACGGTCGTTCCATCTCGCGAATTCTCGACGCGGCACATGGCAAAGAGGAGGAGGAGGAGTCCCAGCTGCTCGAGCCCGCCGAGAGTCTGCCTCGACCATCGGGCCGACATACGCCGGCGGCACTGAGCCGCGTGCGGCCGCGAAGCCCTGGCCTTGGCGTGCTACGCATCGAACCCTCGGGCGAGTCGTTAGGCGATCTGGGGGTGGACTCGCGCGAACGCTCGTTGGGCATTGGAGCCGCGGACCGCAACGGTGCGGTCGGCACACGCGCTCGGGTCAATCGACACGTCGATCGCGTGGCAGCATCCATGTACGAGAACGCCGCGCTTCGCTTCGACAACGGCCTCGGCGCCGTTACGCCAGAAGGCGACTATCTCGTTCGTGTGCAGGGGGACGCGCTACCGCCCGCGCCGTGGGTGAACTGCATCGCGAACGCGCACGGCGGTTTCCTCGTGAGCGAGCGTGGCGCGAGCTGCACGTGGGCAGAGAACAGCCAGTTCTATCGCCTAACGCCGTGGCACAACGATCCGGTGAGCGATCCAGCGAGTGATGTCATCTATCTCTACGATCAGGACACCGACGACAGCTGGAGCGCGACGCCGGCACCGGTGCGCCGAGACGCGCCGTACGAGGTGCGGCACGGCGTAGGCAAAACGTCATTTGTCCACGACGCCTTCGGTATTGCCACTCATCTCACGCTGGGCATCGCCGAGGACGCGGCAATCAAGCTGTCGCTGCTCCGCGTCACGAACCGAAGTGCGAATACCCGCCATATTGCCGTGACCGCGTTCGTGGAGTGGGTGGCCGGTACTCTTCGTGAACACACACAACATCAGGTTCAGACCTCGTTCCGACCCGACACGGGCGCGATCTACGCGCGGAACTTCTTCGATCCACAATTTGCCTCGCGCGTCGGGTTCTGCGCGATCAGCGAACCGGTCGCGAGCTATACCGCCGACCGCCGCGAATTCATCGGACGCAATGGAACGGCGGCCGCTCCGTCGGGTCTTGCGCGACGACTCAGCGGAACGACAGGAGCCGGCATCGATCCATGCGCTGCGTTGCGGTGCGTGCTCACGCTGCGGCCCGGCGACACGCGTGAGCTGGTGGTAGTGTTGGGGGCTGCCGAAGGCGAAGAGGGCGCCGACCGCGCCGTCGCCGAATACCGCGACGTACGTTGCGCCCAAGCCGCACTCCAGCGCAACGTCGAGCGCTGGGAGAACCGGCTGTCGGTCGTCAGCGTACAAACGCCAGAGCCCACTTTCGATGTGATGCTCAATCGATGGTGTCTGTATCAGGCGCTCGGCTGTCGGATGTGGGGGCGCACGGCGCTCTATCAGAGTAGCGGCGCGTTCGGCTTCCGCGACCAGCTCCAAGACTCGATGGCGTTTCTCTACGCGGAGCCGCAGGTTGCTCGCGAGCACATTCTGCGTGCGGCGTCGCGCCAGTTCGTCGAGGGAGACGTGCAGCACTGGTGGCATCCCGAGAGCGGACGCGGCGTGCGCACCCGTTTCTCCGACGATCTGGCCTGGCTGCCTTACGTCGCGGATCATTACGTGCGCCTAACGGGCGACGCCGCGATTCTCGATGAGCGCGTGCCGTTTCTCACGATGCGTGCGCTCGATCCGCACGAGCACGAGGCGTATGACCTGCCGCGCGTGAGCGATGAGCACGCGACCGTGTATGAGCACTGCGTGCGCGCGCTCCGGAAGGCGTGTACGACGGGAGTCCATGGACTGCCGCTCATGGGAATCGGCGACTGGAACGATGGGATGAATCGGGTCGGTGTCGAGGGTCGCGGGGAGAGTGTCTGGCTTGCGTGGTTCCTCATCACGACGCTGCGCGCGTTTGCCGAGCAGGCCGAGGTGCGGAGCGATCACGAGACGGCGACCCAGCTCCGCGCGCGCGCTGATGGCTACGCAGCACAGGTCGAGGCGCACGGTTGGGATGGCGCCTGGTACCGTCGAGCCTATTTCGACGACGGGTCGCCGTTAGGCTCGGCGTCGAGCGAGGAGTGCCGCATCGACGCCATCGCGCAGAGTTGGAGCGTCATCTCGAACGCGGGCTCTCCGGAACGCCAGGCACAGGCGATGGACTCCTTCGAGAAGTACCTGGTGCGCGAGGACGCGCGGCTCCTGATGCTCCTCACGCCGCCGTTCGACAGGACGCCGCGCGATCCTGGCTATATCAAGGGGTACGTTCCCGGCGTTCGCGAGAACGGCGCGCAATACACGCACGCCGCGCTCTGGTCCGTGTTGGCCACGGCGCTTCGCGGCGACGGCGACCGCGCCTTCGAGCTGTTTCAGATGCTCAACCCCCTCACGCACGCGCTCACGGCGGAGGATGTTGCCACGTACAAGGTCGAGCCGTACGTGGTCGCCGCTGACGTCTACACGGCCGCCAGTCAGCTCGGTCGCGGGGGGTGGACGTGGTACACGGGATCGGCAAGCTGGATGTATCGCGTTGGACTGGAAGCCATCGTAGGCTTGCACAAGCGCGGTGATAGGCTCGAGATTCGGCCCTGTGTTCCCGTGGCGTGGCCGAGTTTAACGATTACTTATCGCTATGGCGAGAGCACGTACGAGCTGTACGTGGAGCGGCCGGGCGCGATTCGGAACGATACGCCCGATGTCGAGATCGATGGCCGGCGAGCGGAGGACGGTCAGATCACGCTGATCGACGATGGAAAGGCGCACCGCATCCGAATGCGTCCGCGCGAGGGAGCGGCGAAGGACTCGCTCGCGCGCTCCTCGGGCTGAGCCATGTCGTCACGATCCGCTGCTGTCCCCACAGAATTCCTTGTACCACCCGGCAGAGTTCGGCTGCGCGGATCTGGCGCATCGGCAGTCGCGGTTTGTCCGTTACGGTCGCGGCAATGATGGCTGTTGCCGGTCGCCCGTCGAAATCCACGTCGTTCCGAACCGTCGCCACTACACTGTTTGTCGTCGATGCCAACGCGACGGACCCGACGCTCGCTGTTACTCGATTTTCATCCGACGGTCGACGCGTGGACCTTGACGTCCGGCGTCGCCAGGGCCGTACGGAATCCCCACGTGGCGAGAGCAGCGGTTATGACCAAGGCGATCGCCGAAGCCCAGAGGGGGACACTGACGGAGGCCACCTGCACGGGCCATCCCAACACGAGTCGCGTGAGCTGAATGATCGCGAGTAGACAGAAGAACGCTCCCGAGACTTTTTCGTAGCGGCGCATCATGTCCTCCTTAGGAATCGACAATGAAACCTGCCGTCCGTCGAACGCCCAAGCTCAGCTGGGCGATCGGCTCAATGTGCGAAAGGAATTGAGAATCCGCTAACTTCCTAAAAGGCACGCAATCGTTTCGGGCGAAGAGTTGGTCCTCCGCCAGCCCCTGGTCGAACTTTGCCGGAAGTTCCACGAAGAATCGAGCGACTTCCAGGGCAGCCTCCCCCGCCTAAGCGCAATGGACCGGGTCGGCAAGCAATCCAGATCAACCGTGGTCAGATCCATCGACGGCGCTTCAGAACGCGATGTGTGTTGCCCTTTAACGCCTAGCGTCAGCTGCAAGCAACGTTAAACGGCAGGTGATGGCAACAGTTCGTCGTCGGGCTGCGGCGTAGCCTCTGTCCAGCGGACTTCCCAGTTCGGCACGATGAAGCCTGGCTCGCGTGGAGCGCCGAGTGAGTGGAACTCCGCACGGACAACGATACAGAGAGAGCGATCGAGTGTTAGGATGGGAATCAGGAGACGCTGCAGCTCGCGGCGGCGAGGACGATCCTCTGGTAGCACACGCACTCGAACTTATCAGCCATGCCTGTTCAAGAGTGTGTCGCGATCTAGCGCCGCAGCTAAGTCGCAAACCGATCACAATTCAATAGCCTCGTCAGCTTACGAGTCGTTAGGCTGCCGGTAGAGCGGCAGGACAGGTCACTCCAGGTGTCGCCAGCAGGGTGCGCCGACTGAAGAACGCGCCCGCCGCGGCCACGAGAAGTAACGCCGTAACGACCAAGCGAACAGCCTGTACTGAGTAGGTTCTCCCGTAGTCCCGGCGCCGCGACAGCGCGGACCGACGACTGCGAGAAGATCGGCGCCTTTACCGAGCCATATCCAAAAGAGAAGCGCCAGCGATTCAGCGACAATCACGCCAGAAGTGAGTGCGCGTGGAAGCGTATCGAACTCGAGCACACCTGCACAACAGGGTGAGGACCATCCGGCGGCCAGCGCGATAAGTCCAAGCAAGATCGGGCCGCCAATGAGCGATGCGGCGGCTCCCCGCAGAAACCGATCCACGTCATCCTGCTTCGCGCTTCCGCGACTCACTACGGTGCGAAGTCTTCGCCGCCAAATCACGATGTTCACCGACATGACGGCGGCGCAGAAGAACCAGAAGTATCGGAGTACGAGAAGCATGCGGGGTGATTGAGGTCGCTGGCTGGCGAACGATAGTTAGTTAGTTAGAAAACAGCGATAGCCAAGTACGACGCGACAGGCTCGGGCCACATTAGAGCGTGCTAACATTCCCAGCCCGGACACGCTTGCGCGCGCTGGCTGACTACTCCGCTAGTTGCACAAAGAGCGTGCCTGGGACCAAAGCTCCGTTGCCAAGCCGGTCGATTCGCCCGGCGCGGCGAAATAAGTAATGAGAGTTCTTTAATCCAGGACTCCAGCGGGCTCTTGCGTGATGTCCGCGGAAATCGTAGCCTTGACCTCCCTCTCAGTCCCGACCTGGCTCGCCGCCTTATGGCACATGCATCGGGCGGCAGACACTTTACCGCCCGATGCACCGCGCCGAAACCAAGATGATTATCGCGATTGCATTGCTCGCTCTTGCAGCGTCGATGTGCGAGGCGCAAGCGCCATCTTCCGGAACAACGAGCTTCGTTCTCGAGGGCAATCGGGTTTACGCGCTGCTCAACTTTCTCGCGGCCGACGGTACTGCGCATCCCGCCTACGCCTATGTCGACATGGGCGCGTCCGACATGGCGCTCGCGGGCGACTTTTACGACTCACTCGGGGTGAACACCGGCGCGCCCGCTCGATTCAAGGTCGGAGACTATACTGTCGAAGTGCCCTCATCGAATATTCGGCGCGGTGGACGGACTCTGGTGCGCGGCTCCCGCCCGCAACTCGTGGGTTCGCTGCCGGCGTCGGTGCTCCAGCGCCACACGCTCATCCTCGACTACGCGCGCAAGACCCTGACGCTCGCCGGTCCCGGAGTCGTTGCGCCGAGCGGGACGCCAGTGCTGTTCCGGCTCGACACAGCGACGGGTCTCATTGTCGTCGACGTCGCGATCGACGGCGAGACCTATCCCGTAACGATAGACAATGGCTCCGCCTACACCTGGTTTCGACAGGAGGCCGTCAAGCAGTGGCTGCGCCGTCATCCCGATTGGAAACGCGGTGTCGGCGCGGTCGGTACCGCGAACATGATGCTCCGAGGCGAGGAGCCCGAACGTGAGGGAATTCTCATTCGGATACCGGAGCTCTCGATTGGCTCGGTTCGGCTGACAGGAGTGGGCGTGGTCGGCGTCGCAGGCGCACGGGGCGCCGACACGACTCTTACGCTGATGGATTGGTACTCGAAGAAGAACGTCGTCCCCGTGCTGGGATGGCTCGGCGGCAACGTTCTCAAAGAATTCCAGATCACGGTCGACTACCAGCGGCGCGTGATGTATTGGCTGCGCGAGTCGGCCGCCGACACGACGGACCTGCATCAGATCGGGTTGACGCTCCGCACAGCGAGCGGCGCCGTGTACGTCGCTGGGGTTGCGACGAAGAACGGAAGGCCGACGGTCGACGGCGTATTGGCAGGCGACAAGTTGATCAGCGTCGGCGGCCACGAGCTCGTGGCGGGCACGATCGGTCAGATCTTTGAATCAATGCACGGTGTACCGGGCGAGACCCGCGAGCTGGTGCTCGAGCGCAATGGCGCGCGCTTCACAGTGAGAGCGACCATCACGGCGTTCTGAATGACAAGTGCCGCGTTAGGCGCATCTTGGATTCACCCGCCGTGTCACTGCCGTCTTTGGCAGTATGCCTAACACGCTTCAAGAGTTTGTCCACTCGTTGGGCGCCGCGGCAGAACGAATCCGATATAGTGCGGGACTTCGATTTCCCTCTCTAACGTGGCGCAGCAGCGAGGTTATAATGACTGTCAGACGAGTTCAAGCCCTACTCTGTGCTCTGCTGTTCGTGCCATTCACGCAGAGGCTGTTGGCACAGACGAACCACACGGATAGCACAGCTGCCGCCAAGCGGTTCGCGCAGAGCTTCTACGACTGGTACACTCACTTTCTCTTGCCGATTTGTGAACTTTCACTATCCACGGAGTCACGCTGATCTAATCGGCACACTCAAGGGTCTGAGGGAAGGAGCGCCGGCGAGTATCGTGTACGAGATCCATCGCCCAACCCGGGTGCTCGGCGAAGCTGCCAGTCGGCGAAGCGAAGCGGTTGACCAAGGTTGAGTGAATGCTGAACATCGCCGAGAGGGTACCTGGATGCGGTGCTTCTGCCGTTGCGACTGGTACTAGCTGCGCAGCTTCAGTCTCTCCGCAATGCGATCTGCCGCTTCGTCGAGCGCATCGAAAAACTCAGTGGCAAGACGTGCGACGCGGCTCTTGCCTTGCCATCCCGGCTGACGCCAGGCATCCCTGAAGCGCCTCGGGTTGAACGGGAATGACGAGTCGGCGTCCGCACTCACAGCCGTGGGCGGCTTTCGTGGAGGCGGCACCAAGGCGCCCTGAGACTGCGTCGGCGGCGTGTCGTCTGCAGAGAATGCGTCTGGCCCTTCTGGACGTTTGCGGTCGGCGTGCTCGTTAGGTATCGACACGTATCTCGCCTCCAGTTAGCAAAATCAGCGATCGAGCGCGCGGAGCGCTTCTCACGAATACTAGAAAATTCTGATCGTCTGATAGCGAAGGCCGCGACACGCTATCGACAGTGAGTCTTGCCGCCTCGCCGTCGAAGAGTCAGCGCCAGCAGGTGCAGGAGGCGGGCACTGGCGCGTCACCGATGTATTCGCTGACGACGGGGCGACCTGCACAGGCTTGTGAGTGCATCCGGACGCGATAGCCAGGACCACGGAGACGAGCGCTCGACGCGACATAACCTACCGCCTCGCAGATTCGATAAAAGCAATGTATCGCAAGTGGTCATCACGAGCACGCGTGATTCATACCGCTCGAACGTGTAGCCGCGCCACTTGTTATTGAAAGGTCTTCGACGAGCTGCCGTATGAGATTCTCACTGCGTTGCATCGCTCTCATATCCGCCGCCGCTTAAGTGCTCACCTTTGCCTCCAGCAGAACGGCAGCCCTCTCGACCTAACGATTCCCGTCGGCCTCGCCTTCGGCCATCCGAATTCGTACTCCCTCGCGGTGTATGCCGCCGTATGCCAGCTTGGTGTCGGCCGCGAACGGTACACCACGACGATAGCAAAAACGTCGATGATCACGTTAGGCATTCTACTCGACGACCGATTGCTCCGGCGGCGAGGGATTGGCCATCGCACACCAGGCTCGGAGTTGATCCGGCCTCGCCTCGGCCCAGCCGCCCGGCAGCTCGGGCATTGGCACGAGGCGGCGGCGTTCGCCATCTGCCGCCTCGAACGCCAGCCAACCCTTCCTCACCATCGGCCGGAGCTGCGCTCGACGATCTCGGAACCGTCGTCGGTCGCGCCTCCCTGAGGGGGGGCCCGCGTTCTTTTGGCGACGCTCGGCGAGCGTGGGGTAGACGTCCCAGACTACCCAGTAACGTCCGGCATCGTCGGTGAAATCGCGGCAAGCCATCGTCGGCTATTCGGCGTGGGAGAATAGTCGACTATATAACGCTCCGAGTGTCAGTAAGGCCAGCTATTATTACCCGCCGAACGTTGCCCGAGTCCGAACATTCACGGCCGGCCTTCGAGTGGACGCTCCGTCTCGGCGTTGTATCGGCCGATAGTGTCGTCCAATGACTGGAGCAAGAAGGCGAGTTCGAAGATTGCCATTACGGCGTGATCGGCAGCGCGACGAGCATTTTGGACGGCGACCTGTGCCGCCGTTGCCAGCGGGCCATTTACCATCTTCTCAACCTCGACACGGCTGACCGGCTCGGGGTCGCGGTGCTCTATCGACATGTTTGATCCAGGAGCAGGCTCGGGAAAGGCGCGCAAGGTCGGTCACCGCTAGCGCCACCTGTCGTTCCTGTCGGTCACGACGATTGTATATGCGCGCAGCAACCTTCTGCTTGCGCACGGCAGGTGGCATGCCGCCGCGCGGCGCGTGGCCAGAGTGCCGCACCCGAGCTCGGTAGGTCTCGGATGAGGGGCGACTCCCGACGCCTTACCCATTCATCGAGGCCATTGCTGAACGCATCCGCGCCGTCATTTCGCGGCAGCGCAGCCGTGCTGTCGAAGCAGAAGCCATCACCCTCGGCCTCGACCCGGCTGATTTCCGAGCACTCGCCGAGGGCCGACGTGGCATTGATGCGGCGTTCGTGGTTGACGCTGTTGCAGCGCTTGTTCGCGAGCACGCGATCGACCCGCACTGGCTGTTGACGGGTCGGTACGACGGCGCCATGCATCGGAGAGCGTTAGAGTTGGCTGAAGATGGAGGACAGCCCGACGTTCGCGGGTTGAAAAAGTTCATATCGGGGCACTATCGCCAGCTGCGTGCGGACTGGGTTTTGCTACGCTTCCTGCCCTTCCGACCATCGAGCGACTGACTACTGCTCGAACCAGATGACGGCCGTGCGGGTTTGTTGTTCACGAGCGCCAATGGCGAGATGAAGTTCCTGGTTGGATGGTCATCCCCGCTCAATCGTTAGGCACCTATGGCTTCCCGCGTGTTCACGGACGAAGGCGGACGACGGTGGACGGTCTGGGAGGTCCATCCGACGCTCGCCGAGCGTCGCGAGCGGAATACGGGTCCGCAGATAGGAACACGGGAGCGGCGGCGCGTGACCGGGCCGCGCGTATACGTCCCCTCGAAGATGGCGGACGGCTGGCTGGCCTTTGAGTCGAGTGACGGCGAGCGCCGTCGCCTTGCGCCCATTCCTGAGATCCCCAGTGGCTGGGACGCGGCGTCGGTTGACGAATTGTCTGCGTGGTGCGCGATAGCTAACCCGGCACCATCGCCTCGAAGACTCCTCGAGTAAACGACTGTTCGCTTGTCCACGCTGGGCGCTCCAGCGAGGTTTTGGATCGATGACCGAGCCATCGAAGCCTGCCGCCGAGTTACTCCGCGCAGCCCAACGAACCGCGCGACGGCTCATTGTCGACGGCGTCCCGTGGCTCGTGTATGAACTGCCGCCTCTGACGCTCGACCGCCGCAACACGCCGTCGCTCGTGTTCGAATCCGACACCTCGATCCGACGGGTTCGCGATTTTCCGCCCGATTGGCGGACGCTGAACGATGAGGATTTGTCGGCGTTGAGCTGGACAACCTGAGCTTGCCGATCGGAAGATCAGGAGTCACAGCCTGCACGTTTTCTGGACTGCGCCAATCAGGAGGATGGCCCTGTTGGGCAGTCTGCGGCGCCGCTCAGCGTGACCGCCTCAATTCGTGAAGCTCCTCGCCGGCGCCTAACGCGTCACTCGCGGGCAGCCGAGAGTGCAGAGGCTACGACCCGAAATCCGTTCGGTTGCAGCGGCTCGGAAATGGGCCTTTCTGTGATCCGCGTCACACAGAGGTGCCCGGTCGTGTGCATCGATCTTGCACCATTGTGCGTGTCGGCCCACCAGTTGCCTGAGGCCTCGCAGTGCTGTTCCCCTTCCTGAACGACCCCTACGCCGAAGCCATCGCGAAGCGCTGCCGCAGCGTAGTAGCACGCCAGCCAGGGAGTTGTCTCGACGCGGTCGCCGCCTCACTGAGCGTGCCGCGTGAGGCGCTCGGACAATTCATGAACGCGGAAGCGCGACGTATCGATACCGTCTTTCTCATCGATCTCATGGCGGCATTCGTCTACGAGTGCGGCATCGATCCCACGTGGCTCCTCACGGGCGACTACGACGGCGAGATGCACCGAAAGGCTCTCCTGCTCGGCGAAGACCGCGGCGCCCTCGGCGCGCGGGCCGTTCGCGATCTCGTCCAGCACGAATATCGAGAGTTACGTCCGGCGAAGCACTTCTTCTCACTCCCTGATCTGTGGGAGACTTCCCTCGGTAAGTAAGCAATGAGCGTTGTCAATATCTCCGCGAACGGCGCGCGCTGGCGTGCACTGGCCATTACGCGGGAAGACCTGCTGGTCGCTCGTTAGGCCATGGCGTCGCGTGAGTTCGTTGACGGACGTGGACGGTCCTGGATTGTGTGGGATGTCCATCCGACGTTTGCAGAACGCCGTTATCGCCAGGAGGGACCGCCAGCGGGCGTCCGCGAGCGGCGACGCGTTGTCGACACGCGTCCGAAGCTCGCATCGAGCCTCAAGCAAGGTTGGCTCGCATTCGAAGCGAGCGATGGGGAGCGACGGCGACTCGCGCCGATCCCCGAGACGCCGCGAGGCTGGGCGGCCGCAACCGATGATCAACTGCGCACCTGGTGTGCACTGGCCAGTCCGGCGCCACCAGCTCGGCGACTCATCGAATAAGTGGATGGCGAAACCATCCCTCACGCTCCTGCAGCGCACCGTGATCCAGCGGCTACACGAGGCTGGCTTGGATGGCATCGCGGAATTCGCGAAGGACAACTGGTCCTTAGGCCAGCGGATTCCCGGTCACAGTAGACCTGAGTCGATGGATCCTCGAAACACGCAGTATCACGTACTCCTCGATGATTTCGAGCGCGCGAACGAGCAGGCCGACTCTACGGCCGTGGAAGATTAGAGCGCTCTCATTCCTGGTGCCGGCTCTCGCCGTGCCAAGCATGACGTGTTCAGCGCCCCAGCCCACCGCGTATAAGTCGCGGTCGGAAGCGGTCACCGTCCCCAACTGAGCTCATACAGCGCGGCGCTTGATAATTCGCGCCAATGTGGCGGATAGTCGCGCACGCGGCGTGCAACGCTCTCGGTCTCGAAGACGAGGGACTGACCGCACGGCCATGGTCCCGCGTGCTCGTACACACACCACGCCACTTTGTCGACGACAAAGCGGCGCTCGTCCATGTGCGGTGTGATTCCCATGTTACCGCTCGTCAATCAAATGGAAGAGGCGGCGCTCCCATTCGGTGAGCGCGGCGCGGCGCTCTCGCAGCGAGAGTGCCTGCATTTCGCGAAAGGTTTGCATCTGAGCGTGGGCCAACTCACAGAGCGAGCGAGCGCGTGTGATCGCCGCTCTGGAGTCCGCAACAATGTCTGCGCGTTGCTCTGCGCGGTCGCGGGCAACTGTTTGCTCAGCGTCGTCCAGAATACTCCACGTTTCCAATCTTTGAAACATCGCTGCTTGCGCAGCGAACGGATAGCCTCACGTGAAGAAAGCCTGTAAGCCGTTATGTGTGAGTGCCCTGACTATGAGCGCCGAGAAACCGAAGCCGTCCGTAGCCGTCCCTCCCTGTGTTGCTAGTCAATTCCTCGCGGCGTGAAATTGAACGCCATCTCGGCCTGTTGCTCATCGAGCTTCTGCCGAAGCTCGACTTGGTGCTTGACGGCCACGCGATGAGCGTGCATCTGAAACAGGCTGGAGAAAACGAGTGAGCCGAGAATGATGAGGACTGTCGCAATCCAGAGTGTGAGGGCCACTGTCATGGCTGGCGTCTCCCGGGAGGCGAGTCGGTGCGAACTCGAAGGTAGTATCGAGAGACGAAGAGCTGGACGCGCAATTCAATAGCCACCTTTGTCGGGCTGGTATCAGTTTCCCTTGTGCGACGGGAGAATGCCTTGAGACGATCCACTGCACGCAGCGGAGCAAGAATAGCGGCTCTCGGTGCCTACGTCCCAGAGCGTATCGTGACAAATCACGATCTCGAGCAAGTCTTCGATACCAGCGATGAGTGGATCGTCACTCGATCGGGCATACGCGAGCGACGCGTATCAGCCGACGACGAATTTACCAGCGACCTCTGTGTTCGCGCTGTACGTGATCTGCATTCGCGATCTCCCGACGGCCTAACGGGCGTTGAATTGATTATTGCCTGTACAACCACACCCGATTACGCCTTTCCCAGCGTTGCCTGCTTGGTCCAGGCTGAGCTGGGCCTTCGTAACACCGGAGCGATTGACCTCAATGCCACGTGTGCCGGCTTCGCCTACGGATTGCATATCGCCAACGGGCTGGTGACAGCGGGCATTCACAAGAGAGTCCTCATTGTCGCTGGAGAAACACTCAGTAAGGTCGTCGACAATACGGATCGCGCGACTGCCATTCTCTTCGGTGACGGCGCCGGCGCGGCCCTCGTCGAATCGGATAAGCAAGGGCGCTTCCTCGCTAGCCACCTCGGCGCGGATGGAGAAGGCGCCGCGCATCTGTACCGCACAGGCCTTTCCTCTCGCCTGGCTCCCGTGGACAACACGGGATTGATCCGCCAAAACGGACGACAGGTGTACCGGTGGGCCGTGGAAACCGTTGCCGCCGGCGCGATGTGCCTGGTGAAGAAAGCGGGACTGAGAATAGACGAGATAGATTGGTTCGTTCCGCACAGCGCGAATCTGCGAATCACAGAGGCCGTGTGCGAACGAATTGGATTTCCGATCGAGCGAACCTTGAGCAGCCTCACCTACTATGGCAACACATCGTCAGCGACGATTCCACTCGCTCTCGTTGAGGGAGCTCGCGAAAGCACGATCAAGAACGGTGATCGCGTCCTCCTCTATGGTTTTGGCGGCGGCCTGGTCCACGCCGGCGTACTTGTGGAGTGGGCTCTTCATGAGTGACGGAGTCGTTGCACCGATCGCGTAACGGGATCTCCTTGCGACCGGTCGCTTGACGATTTAAATCCGCGGTCCTATCCTTCCACTCACCTGATGACTGGAAGCGCGATGAATCGCACGCCACCTGAAATGCTGCAGGGAACAGTCGACATTCTCGTCCTTCGAGCGCTCGCCTGGCAAGCGATGCACGGCTACGCCATCTCACGGTGGCTCGACGGCCGCAGCGACGGCGTGCTCTCGGTCGAAGGCGCTGCGCTCTACCAGGCGCTGCATCGCCTCGAGCGACGGAAATGGATCATCTCCGAATGGGGACTCTCCGAGAACAACCGGAAAGCGAAGTACTACTCGCTCACGACCGCCGGACGTAAGCAGCTTCGCACCGAGACGTCGACATGGATGGCGTACGCCGACGCCGTCCACAAAGTCCTCAGTCCAGCGTAGCGGAGAACACCCATGAGCATCGGTCGTCGCTTCTTCAAGCTGCCGTGGCGCTCGCGCACGACGATCGCTCGCGACGTCGACACCGAGCTGTCGTTCCATCTCGACATGCGGATTGCCGAGCTACGCGCTCGTGGTCTGAGCGAAGACGCCGCACGCCAGCAGGCGATGGCTGAATTTGGAGATCTCGACTTCACGCGCGTGTACTGCCGGCGACAGGACGAGCGCACCGAGCGCGACGATCGACACGCGGACCGACTCGCGGAGTGGCGGCAAGACTTGGCCTACGCAGTGCGAACGCTCCGGCGAAGCCCGGCCTTTGCCATCGTGTCGCTTCTGACGCTTGCGATCGCGATCGGCGCGAACACCGCTGTGTTCACCGTGTCGCGGGCGGTGCTGCTGCAACCGCTTCCGTACGCCGACGCAGATCGCGTCTATCGGGTCTCCTCGAGCTGGCCGGGGCATCCAACGGATGTCGTCCCCCTATCGCCGGCCGATTTCGCCGACTTTCAGCAGACTCAAACGAGCTTCAGCGGTCTGGGAGCCATCGTGCCGAGTCAATCGGTGATCTGGCGACCGAAGTCCGGCGATCCCAAATCACTCGACGCGCTCCTCGTCGGCTCGAATCTCTTCAGCGTCCTCGGCACGCCAGCACTGCTCGGCCGCGCGATCATCGCCGGTGATGAAATCCCTGGCAACGATCATAACGTCGTGCTGTCGTTCGACTGTTGGCAGCGGGACTTCGGTGGCGACGCGGGCATTGTCGGACAGTCGATCGAGCTCAGTGGTGCAACGTATCGAGTGATTGGCGTAATGCCGTACGGCTTCTTGATCGGACAACACGAGGACCTGTGGCTTCCGTACGATCAAGCCGGTACGCTCAAGGACGTCGTTCGCGCGCGCAAACAACATTACGTCCACGCCATCGGCCGACTGAAGGCCGGAGTTACGCCGGCCCGCGCGCTCGCCGACCTCCGCACGGTTGCCGCTCGGCTCGCGCAGCAGTATCCCGAGGCGGACAGCGCACGGAGCGCGAGCATGCGCCCGGTGCGCGACATCATCAGCGGCGATCTCCGTCCCGCGCTCCTGCTGTTGCAAGGTGCCGTCGCTCTCGTGCTGCTCATCGCCTGCGCGAATCTTGCGAATCTGGCACTCTCCCGCACGATGGGCCGACGTCGCGAGCTCGCGACGCGCGCCGCACTCGGCGCCGGCCGAGCGCGACTCGTGCGACAGCTCGTCACGGAATCCCTCTTGTTGTCCATCATCGGCGGCGCGATGGGCGTCGGCCTGGCGATGGCGGCAACACGATTATTGTTGTCGGTCAATCCGACGACGCTGCCGCCGATGTTCGATGCGCGCGTCGACGCTGGCGTGCTCGCGTTCAGCCTCGCCGTCTCCCTCGTCACCGGTGTGCTGTTTGGCTTGCTGCCGGCGCTCGACGGCTCGAGCGCAAATCTTTATGAGTCTCTAAAGGACAGCGGCCGCGGAAATAGCGGCGGCCGAGCGAGCGGGCGCGTGCGGAAAACCCTGGTCGTCGCACAGGTGGCGCTCGCTCTCATTCTGCTGACTGGCGCCGGACTCCTCATTCGGAGTTTCGGTGAGCTCACGCGCGTCACACTGGGCTTCGATCCACAGGGAGTCGTGACTGCAGGTCTTCGTGCGGCCGGCGATCAATACGAAGATCCTGTACGGGTCAATGCGTTCTACGATGGCGTCATCGACGATCTGTCGCACGCGCCAGGGGTGACGGCCGTCGGTGCGGTGAGTGACTTGCCGACTCGCGGCGGAAGCGGAACTGCGCTTCGCATCGAGGGCGAGCAGAATGACGAGGCGCGGTTGCCTGAGCTCACGTATCTCAGCGTCCGCGGTGATTTCTTCAAGGCGTTGCGCATTCCGATCATTGCCGGTCGCGGGTACGACGCGCGCGATCGTCCCGATATACCGGAAACGACGATCATCAACGAGACAACGGCCAAGCGCTTTTTCCCGAAGGGTGATGCCGTGGGTCGTCGGATCAGGATCGGGCCGGACCCGAACGGCACCTGGATGACCATCATCGGCGTGGCAGGCGACTTCCATTCCGAGGGACTCGATACTCCCGTCAAGCCGACGCTCTATGCGAACCATCGCCACGAAGCGTGGATGCGGTCGATGTCGCTCGTGATGCGCACGTCACGCACCGCCGCCGATGCCGGTGCATTGATCCGCCGAGCGATTCGCGCGCGCGATCCATCGCTTGCCGTCCGCGATGTGGAAACACTCAACGGCGTCGTCGGTGGCAGCCTCGCGTCGCGCCGATTCGCGCTCGGCTTGGCGACGTGCTTTGCGCTCATCGCGCTGACGCTCGCGGCCGTTGGCATCTACGGCGTTCTCGCCTACAACGTCGCCAATCGCACTCGCGAGTTCGGCGTCCGTATCGCACTCGGCGCCTCGTCGTCCCGCGTGGTCTCGCTGGTTGTGCGCCAGGGTGTGGTGGCGTCACTCGTGGGGATCGTTGCGGGTCTTGTTGGCGCACTACTCGGCGCGCGGCTCTTGAGTGGAATGTTGTTCGGCGTCACGACACTCGATGTGCGCACGTATGGGTCGGTCGTGCTGCTGGTGTTCATCGTTGCCATGATCGCGTGCATCGTGCCGGCGCTTCGCGCGACGCGCGTCGACCCGCTGACGAGTATGCGGGCGGACTGAATTCGTAGAGTCGACTGCTGTTAGCCGCTCGCGATTTCGCGGGTTGAACGAAAACCTGACGGCTCGCCGCTGGATGGCACGATGCTAGCATACTCGCATCGTGTCAATCGATTAGCATCCGACGCGGGCGGACTTCATGGTCAAGTCACTCTCCGAGCTCGGCAGACGCGAACGTCAGATCATGGACATTGTCGTCCGTCGAGGGCGCGCGACCGCTGCCGACGTGTTGGCCGACCTTCCCGATCCCCCGAGCTACTCCTCGGTCCGCGGGATGCTTCGACTGCTCGAGGAGAAAGGATACGTCAGCCACCAGTGGGACGGGCCGCGATACGTATATCTGCCTGGCGATCCGGCTCGCCTTCGTCGCGACGCCATTCGGCACTTCGTGAAGACGTTCTTCAACGACTCCACAGAAGACGCGGTCGTCGCGCTGCTCGGACCGAACGGCAAATCGATGACACGCGAGGAGCTCGCTCGCCTCGGCGCGATCATCGAGCAGGCGAAGAAGGGCGGCCGCACATGACCGCTCGTCGCGCTGTCGTCGTGCGTCTTACTCGCTCTGTCGTCGCTGGTCGTGCCGGCGATCCTGATTCACGCGCCGCTCTTCGCACAAAGCGGAGGTCCGGCCATATCACGCGCGACTGTCGCGCACCTGCACGCTCCGTCGCGGCGACGATCGCCGGCGCACCTCGCATGCAACGTCCGTTACCAAGTTCTCAATCCGCCTGGCGTTGGCCTGTCGGATCGATGCCGGCGCCCGCTCACCCGCTGCTCGCGATCTGGATCATCGGATGCGTTGTGTTGCTCGCTCGCGACGGCATCGGCTGGATCCGCGCGATGCAGCTCGCGCGGCGCGCCGTCGTCGCAAATGATCGCGATATGACGCGAGGGCTCGCCGAAGCTGCGAGGACTGTCGGATCGAGGCGCCAGATCGTATTGGCATACAGCGTCGACGTGGAATCGCCGATCGCATTCGGCATCGTGAAGCCCGTCGTGCTACTGCCGACCGAGGCGAGGTCGTGGTCGGCCGCACGTCTTGGAGCAGTGCTCGTTCACGAAGCCGCGCACGTGTCACGCCACGATTGTGTCTCGCAGGCCATCGGCCGACTGGCGTGTGCAATGTTCTGGTTTCATCCGCTCGCCTGGCGCGCGTTTGCTCACCTCTGCAGCGAGGCCGAGCGAGCCGCTGATGACTGTGTTCTCAACTCGGGAATTCCGGCGCTCGAATACGCGTCGCACTTGCTCGATCTCGCGCGCCGCGCGACCGACGCGAGACTCGACCTCGTCGCCGTCGGAATGATCACGCAGACTGATCTCGAACGGAGGTTCATGAGTATGCTCGACGGTACGCGTTCTCGCGCCACGGTCACGGCCCGCGCTCAAGCCGCCACGATGGCCTTCGCGCTCATGATGATTGGTCCGTTGGCGTCGTTCCGCGTCAC
Source organism: Gemmatimonadaceae bacterium (assembly GCA_036496605.1). Taxonomy (NCBI): domain Bacteria; kingdom Pseudomonadati; phylum Gemmatimonadota; class Gemmatimonadia; order Gemmatimonadales; family Gemmatimonadaceae; species Gemmatimonadaceae bacterium. The sequence goes on from DASXKV010000025.1 coordinate 80,142, forward strand.
CGCGCCTGGCCTGCAGTCTCGCGCCTCGCTTCGGCAAGTGTTACCACCGCGTGCAGCGGCTGCGACGCGGCCGGCAATCGCCGAGCGGCGTGCTTCGCAGATTACAACCGTTGCGACGTTGCCCGCGATGAACGTGCGAGCGGCTGCGGTCGAGTCGCCAATCCCACCCGTCGCGGTCATTGCCAGCGTGACGCCGAACGCGGTCAGTCGCCCCAATTTCTCGGGCAAATGGACATCCGATACCACCCAGATTCACACCTTGGAATTTGACTGGGTCGTGGCGGATTCGACGATCCTCAGGCAGACGGACGACGCGATCTCGATAGAAGGCCGCGGTCACATCATGACTTCGCTGACTCGCCGTCTCTTGCAGACGCAGAATTCCTTTTCGAACATTACCTTCGATGGCGCACCGAGCACCGGTTACACCGTCAGGGGGAACGCGGAAGCGAATGTCACTGTCGGGGCAGTCTGGATGGGGGACACGCTGATGCTCACGAGCCACTCCCGAGGCGGCCACGAATTTTATACGATCGAACGGATGTGGCTGAGCGCTGATGGGCAGACGTTGTTCGAGACGAACCGGAGCTTCGTCGATGGCAAGGATCGCTGGGGCGGCCTGACATTCATTTGGCACCGCATGGCGCCGTCACCTAACGCACGTTGAGACTGGTTGAGCTGTGCCCGAACAGGTCCACTCTATAGTGCTCATACTTGTGGCACTCATTTGCGGGTGTGGTCGCGTCTCGTCGGATCAAGGCGAGCCGGATCAACATGTGATCGCATTCGATTCGACGTCGATGCGCCTCGTTTCCGGGCCTGATACCGTGCGATTGTCGGTCGAGCTGGCTGCGAGCCCTGCGCAAAGAACCATGGGTTTGATGGAAAGGCATCACTTGGCGGAAAACGCAGGAATGCTCTTTCTGTACGACTCGACCCAACCGCCCAACGCTGGCTACTGGATGTTCAGAACGCGAATTCCCCTCGACATTGCGTACTTCGATGCAGCGGGAGTGGTGCGCGCCATACGCGCGATGCAGCCTTGCGAGTCCATTCTGGCACAGGGCTGCCCATCGTATCCGCCCGACGTGCCGCATCGCTACGCGCTCGAAGTAAATAGCGGCTTCTTTCAGCGGCACCGGATCGCTCTCGGTAGCATTGCGCTGTTGTCCGACTTGCCTTCGAGGTACTCAGCGTCCGAACATCGTGCAACGTCATCAAAGTGATGACCGCGATGACACACCGGTCCCTCTCGGAGGACCTCATGGCTCTGGTTTCGACGCTCGGCCGGTCGGTATGCCTAACGACCAGCGTGCCGGGAGCGCGACGCCGACCATCGTGGTTTTCGCCGGGCCGGAGGACCTGGTCCTGCTGGGCGCGATCGGGCTCGAGGCGCTGAATCTGCGCGTGGACCTCGGGTGCAAGGAGCTGGTGCCTGGGGGCCCTGCCCGCGGCAGCCATGCTCTCGCCTATCGATTACGGCATCGGACGATGCTCCCTCAGATTCCAGAGCAGCTTCGAGCCGTTGCCGCGGCGCAGCGCGGCCACATCGGTGCGATAGCCGAAGCCGGCGAAGCCGCCGAGCTCCCCGCGCGTCAGCGCGCGCGTGGCCGCGCTGTCGAGCCGCGGAACGTCCTCGAGTCTATAGACGATCACCGGCGCATAGGTCACGGCCGAGGCGTACTCGCCGGATGGCGGAGTGACTCCTTCGCTCAACTTCCGGCCCGCGAGCACGGCGACCTTGTTCGGCTGCGGGACCGGCGTCCGGTCGATGAACAGCTCGGGGTCGTAGAAATACTTCTGTAGCCCGTTCGCGCTGACGCGGTAGATCGTTAGGCTCTGCTGGCAGCATCCGGTCTTGGCGCCGAACAGAAAGACGAGCCGCCCGGCGCGATAGAAATCCGCCGCGTACACGAGATGTGACGTAAGGAGGTTGCCGAGTCCGTTGAACTCCTCCGGCGCCGGATCGTAGCGACTCGAGTCCTGAAGCACTCGCGTGCCGGCCCTCGACAGGTGCAACTCGATCTTGCTCGCCGCGCCTGGAGCGGAGCTGTCGCCGCGGAATACGAGGATGGAGTCGGGCACCGAATCGCCGTCGAGATCGAGCGCGTGGCGCTCGAGGACGGATGAGGCGCCGGCGCTGTCCTTCGCGGCTGGCTTGGCGGAGGAGCAGGCGGCCAATGTCATCCCCAAGAGCAGAGCGATGGAAGAAATGCTTCTGTGGTCGGCTACAGCACTCAACTTTGTGCTCCTCCAAGATGCCATGCAACCTTTGGCGCGCAGGCCGCGCCGAGGGCAAGCACTCGCGCACCGCATCCCACGTTGTCGTGACGAAACAGACTCTCTGGTGCCAATCGTAACGACTGAATCGTTCTTTCAGCTCGATTGCTTCGCACGGATAACCTCGGCGCCACCGAGCTCCGCCGCGAATTGGTGGACCATGTCGCCATTGGCATCGTCAGCGCAGAACTCTACGAATTCGTCGTGTGAAACGAATGCTCGGTTGTACCCGACCAACGGGATCAAGTGTATGTCCCACCCGCAGAGAATGCCGACCTGGACGAAAGTCACGAGATCGGCGCCTTCGTAATCACGAAAGAGATGCGCTGGCGCATCTTCCAGCGGTCGTAGCTCTCCGTATGACTGCCGCAGTCGATAATAGAGCTGCCAATTCTGCGAACTCCAAATGTCCCATGCCGTGACCCACAGCAAACAGGCTTCTCTCGGCCGAAGCGATCGCTCGAGATATTGGCAATAACTGGTGAGCCCGACGAGCGATGGAAACGGTGCCCGAGCGTACAGCGGTTCCGAGCTCGGATGAGTCGGCCAGCCATGCTGGTCTAGCCTAAGGACACCGTCGCATCGTACGCGCGCTTCTTCAACGGTCAGGTAGTGCATCGTCGGAACGTTATTCTGGGGCTTAGTGGCATGGGGCAGCGCAAGGAGTGGATGATTGTCTGCTAACGATGCTGCTGGCAACTGCGTAACGAACCATCCGACTGCTTCATGAACTCGGCCGCGAGCAGAAGAGAAGGGGACTATAGCGCGGATGCGCGACGAGCCGCTCGACGCGGGCGATGTCGATGCCTGGATTTGTGCGATTGGTCGGATGCTCGATGACGCTACCCCATTCCTGGAACCCCTGCTCGCCGGCACGAAGGCGGCCCGGCACAACCTCTATGGTTTCTACGAGTGGAATCGTCGCGGAATCGAAAAGCGTTAGGCATGCCATTATTCCAGCAGTTCCGCCCTGCTCCCGAGCGCCGAGCGAGTGAGCTGGCGCACCTGTGCCGCCTCGGCATCACTCAAAAGCCGCTTCGGGATATACACCGGCTGAAGTTTGGATAAGAAAAAGAGGAAGAACTCTGGCGTCTCGATCGCCTTCATGACCGAGCTCCATCGCAATGTGCCGCTGGACATCGGTCCTCTGACCTCGAGCCCCCAATCGGCCACGCCGACGTGCTGGGTGCCCTGGGAGCTCGAGCCGGTCCGGACCTGTCGCTTCGCGGCCCACCGCGCGGCCAACGGCGGGCCGACGATGATGATCAGCATCGGACTCAGTCCCAGGAGCAGGAGGGGAATGCTGATTGCGCCAAATCCGCCATGTCGCCATTGCCGGTATGTCACCGGCACGGTGTTGAACGAGACAATGACGAGCATGAGAAGATACCAAACCCACATCGAGCCCGTCTTGTGCGCCGCGACCATCGCAACGCGCGTGACCTCGGTCGGATCCAGCGTGAATCTCGTCTGCACGAGCGGTGGAGACATCGACGCTGCCGGTGCCGGCGTCGTGGAAGCACCCGTCGTCCCCGGATACTCGCGGAAGAATCTGCGAAGCTGCTCCATCTCACTCGCTAGCAGGACACGCTTCGGAATGAATTGTCCTGCCTGAGCGGACGTGAAATACAGAAAGAACGCTCCTGTCTCTGTGGTGCGGACGACCGCTCGCCACTCCGTGAAGCCATCCGCGCCGACTGAGCCCGAGCGGATGCCCACGGGTGAGAACTCGGCGTGTAGATCCTGCGTCCAGTAGGCACTGTTCCGCCTCAACATCCAAGCCAGATAGAACGGCAGGCTCCAGAAGAGCAACACGACAAGACCGGGAACAAATAGCAGCGCGATCGCGAGAGGCGTCGCAACGACACCAGCGACGATCAAAACCGCGACGACAGCAATCATCGTCCAGGCCAGCCGTCGCACGGTTCGCACGATCGGAGTAGCGTAGTTGATCGCTCTCAGCGCGCGTGCCATCTCGGCGAGCGAGGTGGAAAAGAGAACCGATACTTTATCCATTGGGTGCTGAGGAACCAGGAAAACTCATCAAAGAAACTCACACCGATGCCTACGATCCGATGGCGCGGGAGAGAACAAGCCAAAGAAGCGACGCGGCGCCGGATAAGAGGAGCAGCGGTGTGGCGCCATACTTTCAGCGACCGGGTGCTACCGTCGCTACTTGTGAATCGTTAGGCGCAACGAACATGGCGATCTCTTCACGCTCGTTCAAGCTGTCGGCTCGGGACGTAGGCGCACTAATGCGCCAGGGAACGGCACCGCCTGAATAGGCGCAGGAGTTGCAAGCCGTCCAGTCCCTTTGATGCGAGGCGGCACGTTGCCGCGGCGGCGATACGGTGATGACGGACGGCCACGAAGGCATCAGGCTGAGGTCCGCTTTGAAGTTGGCGGCGAAGCATGGGCCGTCTGGGAAGACCTTCGCAATCCGGCCTGCCCGTCGTTGGTGTTCGAAAATACGAAGAGCGCCCGCCGCGTATCCGAGTATCCTCCGCATTGGCGCCAGCTCCCGGCCGAGGAGCTCCATGCGCTCAGCTGGTCGCGCTAATCACCGGTGCCGGCCTATGAAATCGAAGCTGATTCACAAGAACGGTGAAAGAACCTTCGCGCTCGTGTTCGATACCGGAGACGAGCCAATGACGTCGCTCTCGATCTTCGCCAATCAGCTAGGTCTCGCTGCTAGCCACTTTACGGGCATCGGCGCGTTCAGCGGGGTCGTGCTCGGCTATTTCGACTGGAAGCGAAAAGAATACGACCGAATCCCAATAGATGAGCAAGTCGAAGTGCTTTCGCTAGTCGGCGACATCTCCCTTGCTGAAGGTAAGCCGACAGTGCACGCGCACGTTGTCGTCGGTAAGGCCGACGGCACCGCGCACGGTGGACATCTCCTCGAGGCACATGTGCGACCGACGCTCGAGATCGTGCTCGTGGAATCGCCGGTCCATCTTCGGCGTGCGTACGACAGCGAGAGTGGTATTCCACTCATCGACCTCGACGCGTAACGGTCCGACCCCTTCGAACGAATGAGGCTCAATGCATTCACGTTCGTTGCCATCGCCTCCGCCGTCCAAGCGTTAGCCTGCGACCGCTCGGATGCGACGACGAGCCGGGCGCAGAAGGCCCACCTCCATCCGGCATACAGTCGCGCTGTCGCCGCGATCGCCCGGCGGCAAGCAGTTGACGACAGCGTCGCGGTTCCCGGAGCGCGAAGTATTCTGTTGACGGAAGGCACCAAGGCGCCGCGCGTGATCGTGCTTCTGCACGGCCTCACCGACTCGCCGCGGCAGTTCGAGGCGCTCGCATACCTGTTGCGCGCCGATGGGAACAACGTATACGTGCCGCGGCTCCCGCGGCACGCGCTCCGCGGCGGCAGCGTGAGCGCCCTCTCCGGCCTTACCGAGATGGAGTTGCGCGCAGCCGCGGACTCCGCGGTCGACGAGGCGCGCGGCCTCGGCGATTCGCTCGTAATCGTCGGCCTGAGTATGGGCGCGACAATGGGCGCGTGGATCGCACAGGAGCGGCAAGTAACGCGGGTGGTCCTGATCGCGCCGGCGATCGAGCCGGGAGTAATCCCGTCGCTGCTCGACCGGCCGCTCGTGGGTCTCGCCGACCATCTGCCGAGCATCACGCGTCCGTGGCCGACCGACACGACCCGTCCAGACCGCGAACCGGGATTCAATTCACGCGCGGCGGCGGCGATCTTCGAGCTTGGACGCTTCGTCCTGAGCGAAGCCACCAGCAGCGCTCCGCGCACGCGGGATATCGTCGTACTGGTGAACGCCAGCGATCGCACTGTGAAGGAGTCCGCGACGGAAGCGCTCGCGCGGGAGTGGTCGAAGCGCGGCGGACGGGTCTCGATCTTCGAGCTTCCGGACTCGCTGCGTCTTCAGCACAACATCTTCGATCCGATCCGCGGTCGCACCGGCGGCGGTGCCGTGCTCGCGCTGCTTCGCGAGCTCGCGTACGGCCGGCCGCCAACGGCACTGGTCGGGCGAATGACGGTCTCTCAGGCTCGCAAGCGCTCCGTCCTACTGGCCGTCGTTTCGTATGTGCTAAACGGGCGGGCTCTCGCTGGCGGCGTCAATGGCCGCGGTGGGAGGCGGTTATTCCGAGAGCGGTGATTCGGCGTAGTAATACTCGATGCAGAGCTTGATGGTATCAGCCCAGACAGCCTCCCGTCGATCAAACGGCGCCCGTCAGTATTCTGCGCTGCGACGTGACAGCACACGATGGTCTCCTCTATCATCCCGCCTACATGACCTCGCCGTTCTCCCGCGTATGCTCCTCCAAGCGGTCGAGTAATTCGTAGCTGTGCTCCAAGCGGGCCAAGCGGTTGACTGCCCCGTCGAATTCCTCTCGAGGCACGTTCGGGCAAACCGTTTTGAGACGTTTGGCGATTTCTTTCCGCAGTATGTCGACCGCGACCGCTTCCCCATTCATTGGCCGTCCCGGCTTTCGCGCGAAGTGTTGTTCTGAGCGCGTCGAGTATGAGTTGGATCACCAGAATTTGGTTCGCTAGTCATTCATGGCCCTCGGTCCCGCTTTCAGAACTTGTCGTCGCGTGTTCGATCGCCTGATGCCACCGCTGCGAACGAGCGAGCTGGTCGACCAACTCTTCGAACTCTGCTCGTGGAATCCTGGAGCAAATCGAGGCGACAGAACTCCTGATGGCCACACGAAGGGATCCGAGTGACTCTTCGTCTGCGTGCTCTTCAGCGCCCACATTGCCCTCAGCGACAGGTCGCGCTTCGGTACGGCACAGAACGGACCGCGCCACAAACGATTCGTGGCCTTTCTCCACATTGCTGCGTGGGGAACCACGTTTGTGACGGTGACATGACGACCTTCGCGCAGTATTTTCGCGGTATGCCGATGGAGATTGCCCTCGCTTCTCCTGGGCTGTGTACGATCGAACCCTCACCGTGCGCGACGGAGCGACCATGGATGCCCGAACGCGAGTGTTTCCCTTCGACGGCGAGATCTGGACGGTTCGCGAGCAGCTGGCGCCACCGGACTGGGTGCCGACCCTGATGTTCAGCACGGATCTTCGGGCCCGGCGCGTCCGCAGATACCCTGACGCGTGGTACGAGCTCACGGAGCGAGAGCTGAACGTCCTCGCGTGGGGCCGTTAGGCAAGGAGAGCCAGCGCTGGCGTGACCGACGCAAAGCGCGGAGCTCCTGGTGCAACATCGTTCGTTAGGCAGCCCACCATCGACGCGTAGTTACGGCTACGGCGCGAGATCCGGATTGCCAGGCAGCGAGTTCCGTCGTGTCTCGGCTGCCATGGGCCGAGAATCGGCGTAATACTCGGCGATGCAGCGCGACACGAGGCGCGCCACGAAGTCATCGCGGTCCGGTCCGCGCGCCAGGCGTTGCACGGCGGGGACCGTCTCCAGCGCCTTTTTGAATGCGATGAGGAGCAATTCGGGAGGCCAATTCTTCAGCTCCGCTTCGCGGCAGAGGTACCGCAGCGCGTCCCTGACTCGCGACGATGACTTCGGATCGCGGTCGGCGATCCTGTCGCCTAACGCCGCGTGCAGCGCCGCCACCCCTTCAATGCTGAACATGGGTTTCGGGTGCGCCGTGCCCGCGACCACGTTCCCGGATCGAACCGATTCCATCATAACGACTCCAGGTCGATTCAAATTGTACGGGATAACGACCTACGGTACGCTTTTCCCGTGACCGACGCAACTACATATCTACCATTCGCTTAGGGGCGTGGTTTGGTGCGATTTCGTACAAAATTGTGTCTTGTACGAGGTCGCACAAATCGAAATCTCCTGTTACGGCGAGCGTAAACGTTTAGTTTATGTAAGCGCGCCGACGTCCGCCGCCGGCGCGCTCATCAGCCTTCGACATCAGGCTCGGGTTGTCGTGAGTCCCTCCTCCTGCCGTCCGACTGGATTTTCCAGTTCTCGCCTGGCGGACGAGGAGACTTACAATGCAATCCCGATTGTCCGCCTCGGCGGAGCCAGCACGCAATGCGCTGCTGACTGCGCTAGAAGCTGCGGAGTATTCGCAGCTTCTCGAATACTCTGAAAGCGTCGAGCTGAAGCTTCGGGAAGTCCTGTACGAAGCCAATGGTCCGATCACGCACGTGTACTTTCTCGCTCGCGGTGTCGCCTCGATTATTGCGCCCGTCGGCGACAACACGAGCGTGGAAGTGGGTACGGTGGGAAACGAAGGGCTCGTCGGACTTCCGTTGCTCTTCGGCGTCGATCGCGAGCCCGCCAAGGCGTTCATTCAAGTGGCGGACGGCGGGATACGCGTGACTGCCGCGGCATTTCAGAAGGCGGTCGCCGAGAGCGTTCCGCTGCGCGCGCTCTTCCTTCGATATGCGCAAAGCTACATGAGCCAGGTAAGCCAGTCGTCGGCGTGCAACCGGGCACACTCCATCGAAGAGCGTTGCGCGCGGTGGCTCCTGATGACCCACGACCGCGTGGCCGCCGATGAGTTTCCGCTAACGCACGAATTCCTTTCGCTCATGCTCGGAGTTCGTCGCGCGGGCGTGACGGTTGCAGCCGGTGTGTTGCAAAAGGCCGGTTTCATCGAGTACACGCACGGCCACATCAAGATTGTCGATCGGAAAGGGCTCGAAGGTGCGGCTTGCGCGTGCTACCGAATCATTCGCGACAGTTACGACGGCTTATCTCGGCCCCTCAGTTCCTGATCGGGCGCAGCGTTCGTTCACTCATTGCCCAAGATCGCGCGACCTTCTTTGCGAAAGGTCGCTTACTTGAACCGCTCGACCGGGGCTTGCAAGTGAGTGCGAGTCTGATCCGACTCGTACAGCATTGCCGCGCCAACCAGGCCTCGCAGCCGGTGCCCCATTCGAGCAAGCGGTGGCACTTTCTCTATCAAGAACGCGGCGAGGCGTAATTGCCCGTCAGCCGACATCGGTAACTGGCTCGCCACGTACGCCTCGAGCGTCGGTACCGTCACCCCAAGCTCGACCGCCAACTCTTCCTTCTCGAACCAACCCGCTTCTACAACTTTCGTTAGCAAGCGGCTCGCATACGTCGACCCAGATTTGTACGTCATAACGAGTTTTCAATGGTGGAAATGGCGTATACAAGAACGGTGCCGAGAGGCTCGAAGGAGCTCACACACATGAAGCATTAACTGATCAAGCTCGAAAGGCTTTACGAGAAATGTTGTGGCATAATCGCAATGCCGTCGGCGTAAGTCGCGAGCTCGCGTAGGAACTTCCCATCGAACTGGCGCGACCTTCGTGACACGGTGCTCTTCGAGGTACGCTTCTCACGCGAGAGCGCGAGCCGGATGACAACGCATCCAATCCGATGTGGCGCCTGACTTGCAAACAAAACGGGGCTTCGCCAGTGCGGTGGCGAGACTGCTGCGCGCAAAACAGTTCTTTGGTGTCGGCGAGGAGTTCCTGACCATCCAGCAACTAAGACTTCACCGTCGCGAGCAGCACTCGCAGACGTCACCTGCTGCGCCGCAAATCCAGTCGCAAAACGACGAAAACGGCGAAGTGTTCTGAGCGCTACACGTGTTATCCCTAGCGCGACTGCTGTCGGAGGCGGGAACCGCATATAAAGCGGAACCGCGTATAAAGCGGAACCGTGTATGAAGCGGAACGAATTCGGACTGTCGGCGCGGGAAGCGCGCCTTCCTTGTTCGCGCCGCTGTTCAAGCGGCTCCGCAATTCACGCGGTTTCCGCCCCACACGTGGTTTCCGCCGTTCACCCGGTTTCCGCCATTCACTCGGTTTCCGTCGTTTAAGCAGAAAAAGTCAAACCGTCGAAGTTGAGCGAGACTAGGCGCGAGGAGATGGACACCCAGCGGCTCAGTCGCGAGCCATAGCACTCGAGCGAGGTGAGGAGCACGCGTGCGCGTCGGGGCGCACGGGCGAAATGAGGCGACATCGCGATGCGAAACTGGGGAACGACAAGAGATCGACGTGCGGGACCATCGCGACTGTCGACGTGGAGCGCGAGACGGATCGCCGTGTTCTGGATCGTTTGGCCAGTCGCCATTCTGGCGATTGTCGCCCTGGCAGCTCTCGTGAGCCGGCACATCTACGGCGATTTCGTGGAAGTACGAATGGATCTTAGACGAGGGAATCTGATCGGACTTAGTGGCGCGGCGATCCTTCCTCCGATGGCTCTCACGATCCTCTGGAGGCAGATGCGAGGGCGTCGCCGCTCACGATCGAAAGCACGTCGACGATGAGCGGCGCCCTGCGAAGGCGAGAGCCGCTCTCTTGACCTTATACCATGGTACAAGGCGCATGCTCCTATCGGCAGCAGGATTCGAACTATGCGCATCGGTGAACTCACTCATCGCAAGCGCGATTCGAGCGCAGAGCGTCCGATGAGCCAGACGATGGCCGAAAAGGATACGGAATCGGTGGATCTGGTCGTCATCGGCACGGGAGCAGCGGGAACCGCTGCGGCAACGCGCTGCCGAAAAGAGGGTTGGCGCGTTGCCATCGTCGATGACGAGCCCTTTGGCGGAACATGTGCCTTACGAGGCTGCGATCCGAAGAAGGTGCTGGTGGGGGAGGCCGACATTCTCGATGCATATCGTCGCATGCGTGGATTCGGTCTCCATGGTGACGACGCGCGGATCGATTGGCCTGCGCTCATGCGGTTCAAGCGAACCTTTACCGAGCCGGTTCCAGAAAAGCGCGCGGCGGCATTCCGCGAGGCGGGCATCAACGCCTATCACGGACCGGCGCGCTTCGCAGATGAAAATACGCTGCTCGTCGGCACGGAGCGGATAGACGCGCGTCACTTCCTCGTCGCAAGCGGCGCCGAACCGCGACCGCTCGGAATTCCCGGTGAGGAGCATGTCAAGACGAGCACCGACTTTCTCGAGCTCGATGTTCTGCCGAAGCGACTCGTGTTGATCGGGGCAGGCTACATCGCATTCGAGTTTGCTCACATCGCTCGACGCGCTGGTGTCGATGTCGTGATGTTCGGACGGGGCAGGGCACTGACGCAGTTTGACGAGGACCTCGTTGACCGACTGGTCGATCACACGACCGCGATTGGTGTCGACGTCCGCCTCAACGCGCCAGTCACATCAGTTGTCCCGAAAGGCGGAGAGCTCCGAGTACACTTCCAGCGTGGAATTGGACATGATGATTCCGTGAGCGCGAACCTGGTCATCCACGCCGCGGGCCGAGTGCCGAAGACACGGCACCTCGCCCTCGACCGAGCAAGCGTGAAGACCGACAATCGCGGAGCCGTCGACGTGAACGAGTACCTGCAGAGTGTATCGAACCCTCGGGTATACGCGGCGGGTGACGCGGCCCTGCCTAACGGGTCGGTGCCGCTCACGCCGGTGGCAGCGCACGAAGGACTGATCGTCGCGTCGAACCTCCTCCACGGCAACACGAACAAGTCAAACTATCGGGGCGTGCCGAGCGTCGTGTTCACGGTGCCGCCGCTGGCGCGCGTCGGGATGAGCGAGAGTGACGCGAGAGCCCAGGGCCTGGCCGTTCGCGTCAAGTCGGACAACACCGGTGAATGGTTATCGAACCGCCGGACTCGCCAAACCGCCGCCATGTTCAAGACGATTGTCGAAGAGGATACCGATCGAGTCTTGGGCGCACATCTCCTGGGACCGGGGGCCGAAGAGGTCATCAATCTCTTCGCGCTAGCCATTCGCCACGAGATCAAAGCGCGGGATCTTGCCCACATGCTCTACGCGTATCCGACGAGCACTTCCGATATCGCATATATGTTGTGAGCGCAAAGGAGAGGTCGACATCCCGGCTCTGGCCGGTTCTACTTAAGCTCTGCGTATGGGCAGGTGTGGGGCATCGTGGAACTCCTCTATCCTGAGCTGCACTAGATCTAACGACTCTCAACATACCGTACGCGAGCTCGATCATGCTGCGTTCAATCGTTAGGCTCGTGAGTGCGATGGGCTACTGGGGCATCGGGCTGCTCATGGCCGTCGAGAACGTCGTGTTGCCCCTTCCGTCGGAGCTCATCATGCCCTTGGGCGGCTTTCAATGCGCGCGAGGCCGTCTGAACCTGCTCGAGACAATTCTCGCCGGCACGATCGGCTCTGTCGTCGGCGCCTTACCACTCTACGGCGTGGGCCGCGCGCTGGGCCAGGAGCGCGTCACGCGCTGGGTGGGCAGACATGGCAAATGGATCCTTCTCCGCGGGCGGGATCTCGAGCGTGCCGGCGAGCGCTTCGAACGACACGGCGGCTGGGCTGTCTTCTTCAGTCAGTTATTACCCGGACTCCGCGGGCTCATCTCGCTGCCAGCCGGCTTTGCCGGAATGAACATCGCACTCTTCATTGCGAGCAATTTCGCGGGAACGCTCGTCTGGTGCGGCGTGCTTGCTTACCTGGGCTTCTTGCTTGGCGTCAACTATCAGCGGGTCCACACGTACATAGGTCCAGTCGTGTGGATTGCTCTCGGTGGGCTGATCGGTTGGGCGATGCTATGGCTGGTGAGTCGCCGGCTGGCGGCAAAGAAGCGAAAGAGATCGAGCGGGTGAAGGCAGGGCGCTTTCACGGATTTCCTGGAATGACCACGGTGCGCCTCGCCTTGACAAAGCCGCAGTTGCTTTGGCCCGACGTGGCGTAGGGCATGAGCAGTGCAGACCATTCGACTATGACCGCCGCGTCGCCGAGGCGTGGGTCCAACAGAGCATCGGCGATGCGGCCGCAGAAAGCGGCTTTCAGTTCGCGATTCTTGACGCGGCGGACGCGCTCGTCGGTGTCGTTTGGGCACGACGGCGACCTGCGCTCCGGACGATTTTGGCGGTTGTGGCGGAGCCGAATCGAGCAAGTCGCCGCGTGCTCGAGGTGAATGGCTTTCGGCTCGTCGGAACGCGCGGCGTGGACGAACGGGGGGATGCCGCATTGATTTATGAGCTCGAGCTCTCTAACCAGCTGCCTAACGAACTCTGAAACCTGTTCCCGCACAGCTGTTGCCCAACGATCTACAACGTCGAGAGCGCCCGATGCGCCTGCAATCCATTCCGTCGGCATTGATCGCAGGACTCCCGCAGGATTTCCGCCTCGCCACGAGGCGAATTCTGCGAGCCCCCACCCTCGCGACCGGCATTGTTCTGACCATCGGCCTCGGCCTGGGATCTGCGGCTGCAATTTTCGCGACCTCGGAGGCTGCACTGCTGGATGCCGTTCCGTTCCCGCGGCCAGATCGGCTCGTGCACCTCTGGGAGCTTCGCGCGCACTCGGACGAGGGGAGCCCGACTTCGTACCCGACGCTGCTCGCGTGGCGGGCGCGCGCGAAGAGCTTCAGCGCGCTCGAGGGCTACGATCCTTCCAACTTCATCGTGGGCCTTGGCGACGCTGCGAACATGGTGCGTGGCGCGGAAGTCACCACCGGGCTCTTCAGGCTCCTAGATGTGCCGATGGCTCGCGGTCGCGACTTTGTCGCCGAGGATGCGACACAGGGCACCGATGTCGCCATCGTCAGCGAGCGCTTCGTCCGCTCCGCAAACGGCCGGAACCCGCTCGGCATGACGGTGAGGGTCAACGGCGCCCCGCACGTCGTCATCGGCATCCTGCCGAGCACCTTCAGCTTCGCACTCCTCCAGGATGCCGACATCTTCGTGCCGCTCGCGGCGGATGCGCAGCGACGTGCGGACTGGACGAATCGCTCGATCCGCGTCATCGGACGGCTGCGCGATGGCGTCTCGCTCGCGCGAGCGCAGGCAGATCTCGGGTCGGTGATGGCGGCGCTGGCGCGCGAGCAGCCCGCGGCGCTGTCGGGTCGAGGTGTCATGGCTCTGACGCTGCGCGAGGCGTTCCTCGGCAACCTAACGACGATCATGGCGACGCTCCTCGGCGCGGTGATGCTCCTGCTCGTCGTCATGGGAACCAACCTCGCGTTGCTCATGCTCACGCAGTACGTGTCGCGGCGGCCGGAGCTCAGCATGCGATCCGCGTTAGGCGCGACGCGCGCTCGCATCCTCCGTCAGTTGCTCGTCGAGAGCCTGCCGCCCAGCCTCCTCGGCGCCGCGCTCGCGATGGTGATCGGGCAGATGATCGCAGGGGAGCTGGTGTCGACGATTCCGGACGGGGTCAGGATCGGCATGCCGTACCTCGCGCACGCCGGCCTCGATGCGAGGGTGATCGCCGTCATGCTCGGCATTGCTATCGTGCTGCCGGTCGGATTCGGCCTTTGCCCGGCGCTACTCACGACGAAGCGGCAGATCCACGTCCTCGGCGCGCGCATCACGAGCTCGCGCGGCGATCGGCGGCTCCGGCAGGGACTCGTGGCCGCACAACTTGCGCTCACGGTCGTGCTGCTCGTCGCTTCGGGCCTGCTCATCGTGAGCTTCCGCAATCTGGTGGGACGCGACGTGGGCTTTCGAAATCCAGAACAGATCGTAACCGCTCGCGCGCCTCTCGCCGGACCGCGCTACGCGGCGCCTGTCGCGCAGCAGCAGTTCTACGAGGAGGTGATTGCTCGCGCTGCGTCGCTGCCAGGCGTGCACAACGCCGGCATGATCGACGAAGTGCCAGGCGGTGGTCGCGGGTTCACCACGTTCGAGCCGTCGGATCGACCGACACCGAGGTCGGAGCAGCCGCGCGCAATGATGCGAATCGTCGGCGGTCGGTACTTCGCGACGATGGACATCCAGATTGTCGCGGGGCGCGTTTTCGACTCGGGGGATCGCGCCGATACGCGGCGCGTCGCGGTGGTGAGCGCGGCATTCGCGAAGCTGCTCGCGACGGATGGCGCGACGCTGGGGCGCATGGTGCGATTGGCTGGCGCGGGCGACAGTACGTGGGAGGTGGTCGGCATTGTCGGCGACGTGCAGGTCACGGCGCTCGACATCGATGCGCCGCCCACCGTCTACCTGACCCACCTGCAGTGGCCGGAGAACCGCATGACGCTCGTGCTGCGCACGAGCGTTGGAGCGGCATCAATCGGCACGCAGTTGCGGGCGATCGTGAAGAACATCGATTCGGACGTCCCAGTGTATGCGGTGACGACGATCGCCGAACAGCTCAGCCAGTCCCGGGCGGTGTTCAGCCGAAAGTTTCCGATGATCTTGTGCGTCCTATTTGGTGCGGCCGCGCTCGCGCTCTCGCTCGTCGCCTTGTACGCGATCTGTCTCCACGACGTCCTCGCGAGGCGCCGCGAATTCGGCATCCGCATCGCGCTGGGTGGTGCACCCAGCTCGATCCGACGATTGATCCTCAAGGACGCGCTCATCGTTAGCGGAATCGGTAGCGTCGCCGGCGTGCTCGTGGCTATGATGGCCACGCGATCGATGCAGGCCGTGCTGTTCGGCATCGCCGCGTTCGACTGGCGCGTGTACGGTCTCGTCGTGACGAGCGTTCTCACGGCAGCGGTGGTGGCGACGATCGCGCCGGTAGTGCGCGGCGGCTCGGTCAATCCTATCGCCGCGCTGCGCGCCGATTAGCCGCGTCGATGGTGCGGCGAAGGTCGCCACATCCAGTGTCAACACGCCGAAAAGCAGGGTCCGCAGTGTCCGTGTTACCCCCGAACGCGCCGTCCAGACCGATCACGAAGGGCGGTCCATGAAGAGCGCGTGATAGATGAGGTGCACGCTAGCCGCGACGGCACGTTGGAGATTTCTGTCGCGACGCCGCGATGCTTGCGCCAGAAGATCCCAGAACGTCGAATCCAGTACACGCGCCAACGCATCGACGTCGACGTCCTCGCGCGCGCCCGGAAGCTGCTGCAGCCGGCGGAAGACCGCGGCGACGCGCGCACTCGTCCACGCGTGAATCCGTGCCTGCTTCGCGGCCAAGTCTTCGTCGGTCAACACGGCTTCGCGCCAGGCGCGGTACGCGCCCAGGTAGTGAAGATCGCGCTCGAAGGCGCGCTGCAGGAGCTGGTGCAGAAGCCCACGAGCGTCCTGTCCGGGCTCCGGCTCGAGACGCAGGGTGCTCAGGCCGGTTAATAAGTCACTCATCAATGACAAGAGCAGTTGACGCTTCGACCGATAGTGCTGATACACGGCGCCGACCGGCATGTCCGCTTCTTGTGCAATGGCTTCCATCGAAGCCGCCGTGTAGCCGACTTTGCCGAAGAGGCGCAGTGCTGCCGCCTCGAGACGTTGGCGGCGTTTCATGCTCCTCGCCTGCTTCGGTGGCCCTGGCAGGTCCTCCGACGCGAGCAGCTCCGGCTGCTCAGGGATCGCTGCCGAGCGTTTCACTCAGCGGTTGAACACCCACGCGCTCACGACCGCGCCGGCAGCGGAGATGAGCATGAGCCCACCGAATGTCGGCGCCGCGGCTGGCGCGAGATTCGGGAAGACTGCAGGAAAGAATGCAGTAGCGAACGCGTCGAGCACCAGCGTCGGCAGGATAAAGAGCGTTACGGCGCTCGGCCAGCTCTCGCGTGGCACGCGGAGCAATGGAAAGGCGAGACGGACGACGAGTCCCGCCAACAGAAAATTCAGCGCGTAAGCAGGGATGGTCCGGCCGACCGACGGCGGGTGAATCGTGGCTGGCCCGGCGAACCGGAACACGATGGTTCCGAGCACCCAGAGGGCAACACCGGCCAGTAGCGCTCTGCTGAACATGCCGAGAATATGAATAAAGATTCATGTTTCGACAAGAGACGCGCGCGAGCCCCTTGCAGTGACGGGTCGTGCCTACTCCGCGCGCAACGCAATCACCGGATCGACGCGTGCCGCTCGTCGCCCGGGAATCCAGCTTGCCAACACGGCTGTTATGACGAGCACGATCACGATTCCGACATACGTTATCGGGTCGCTCGGCGTGAGATCGAACAGGAACGTCCGCAACACTCGAGTCGCGGCGAACGCACCGGCCAGGCCGAGCGCGATTCCGACGCCGACTAGCGCAACCCCCTCGCCGATCACGAGGCGCTGGACTTTCGCGCGCTCGGCGCCGAGCGCGATGCGAATGCCCATCTCGCGAGTGCGCGCAGTCACCACGAACGAGAGCACGCCGTAGATCCCGATGGCGGCGAGCGAGAGCGCCGCGATTGCGAACGCCGTGAGCAACGCGGCCCGGAAGCGCTCCTCGGCGGTCGCCGCGGCAGCGCGCTGCGTCATCGTCTGCATGTCGTACAGGGGAAGTTGTGGCGCTACGTCGTGGACGGCACGGCGAACTTCGTTACCGATCGATGCGGCGTCTCGCGACGTTCGGACGAAGACGATCACGCGGGGCTGCGGCGACTGCGACTCGAGCACGTAGGTGGTAGGGCCCGGCGTCGAGTCGGGCAACTGCCGCACGCGGGCGACGATGCCGATCACCTCGGCATCTCTCACGCCACCCATGCCGACCGAAACGCGCTTGCCGATCGGGTCCTGGGTGCCGAAGAACATCTTTGCCGCGCTCTCGTTGAGCAAAACGACCTTCGGAGTGCTGGCGCGATCCTCGGCGGTGAACGGCCGCCCACGCAGCAGGCGAACACGCATCAGCGAGAACCAATTCGGCGTGACCCAGTCGACGCCGGTCAGCTGCGCGTAAACGTTGCCTAACTGCGGAACGTCGGGCCGAAGCAGTGTTGTCATTACGCATACTCTAGTCATCGGCGCGCAACTGTCGAGCGCGGCGTCGGTGACCCCGGGAACGGCGCGGACGCGATCCAGGATCTGCGAGTAAAAACCCGGCATGGATTCGAGAGCGACCGAGCCGGGTGGCAACGTGACGCGGAACGTGAGCACGTTCCTCGCGTCAAAGCCAAGACTCACGGACAGAAGGTTCGCCAAGCTGCGAACCATGAGCCCCGATCCCGCGAGGAGCACGAGCGTCAACGCGACCTCGGCGACGACGAGTGTGCGTCGGCCGATGCCTGCACCCGCCGAGCTTCGAACATTCTTGAGGTCGTCCGTGAGCGACGCGCGCACGGCTCCGAGCGCCGGGGCCAGGCCGAAGAGAACGCCCACCACGAGCGACGTGGCCAGAGTGAAGGCGAGCGCGCGCCCGTCGAGTGCGATCGACGAAAATGCAATCGCGCCGATCGTCTCCGTCAGGCGGCTCGAACCGCGGAGGACAGCGGATGGGTCGATCGTGCCGAGTGCGTGCACCCCGACCCACGCGACGGCGATGCTCGCGAGCGCACCAAGCAACGCGAGCAGCAAACTCTCAACGAGGAACAGTCGAACGAGCCGGCCGCGGCCGGCGCCGATCGCCATTCGCACGGCAATCTCGCGTCGCCGGGCACTCGCGCGTCCGAGCAGAAGATTCGCGACGTTGACGCAGGCGATGCCGAGTACGAGCCAGGCCGCACCGAAGAGGATGAGCAGCGATCGCTTGACCGAGGGGTCTAGTCGTGCGTTGTCGAGCGAAGACGCGGCGACCTGCCACGCGAGCTTGCCCATCGGGTTCGGGAATGCGTTCGCGGCGCGAGCGCCGAGCGTGGCCATTTCATCAGTTGCCTGCGACTCGGAGACGCCGGGCGCGCGGCGAGCGACGAGGGAGAAGGGGTACCACTGCGGTCCAAGAGTCGCGGTTGGCTCGGCCATCACCGGAAGAAAGACGTCCGCCTGACCGGTCAGTCCGCGAAAATCGTGCGGCCCGACGGCGATGATCGTCCACGGCTCGCGATCGATGTCGATGGTGCGGCCCACGATCGACGGATCGGCGTTGTATCGACTCTGCCAGAGCGCATACGAAACGATCGCCTCGTGCGGCGCGCCGACGTGGGCGTCGATTCGCCGGTCGAAGTCGCGTCCGCGGTTAGGCGAGAGCCCCAGCGTGCGCAGATAAGTGGCGCCGACGTATTCGCCGTTGATGCGCTCGACGTCGCCGCTGGTGAGCGTGAGCTGTGAGCTGGTATAGACGGCGAGCTCGCTGAAGCTCCGCTGGGCCTCGCGGAGCGTCGTGAACATCGGGTACGCGAAGCCGATGGTCTGGCTCGGCCGACCGTCTTCCGCGGGAAGTATCAATGAGACTTTCATCAACTCGTTTGGCCGCGCGTACGGGAGAGGGCGGAGCAGCAGCACGTTCACAGCGCTGAAGATCGCCGTCGTCGCGCCGACGCCGATGGCGAGCGTGAGGATAGAGACGGCCGTGAACGCCGGACGCCGCGCGAGTCCGCGGGCCGCGTAGCGAATGTCCTGCATCACGCTCTCGATGAATTCGTTGAGTCGCATGCGGCGCTCCCGTCGATTGGCGGTCGTATGGAGTTGAAGATAGACCTGGTCGAGCGTTTACAAAACGAGCACGCGAACTGGCGCCTTGTCGAACTGTGAGCTCGGTGAGGCTTGACATAACAACAAACGTTGATATAATGGATCATGGGCATCAACAGCATTGCCGACGTCTCCCGCTCGGCGCAGCTGTTTCACGCGCTGTCCGATGAGACTCGGCTCGGTATACTCGAGAAGCTGCGGAACGGTGAACACTGCGTTTGCGACTTGCAGGATGATCTGGACGCAGCGCAGTCGCGCCTCTCGTTCCACCTTCGCGTGCTGAAGGAAGCGGGTCTCGTGGCCGATCGAAAGGAAGGTCGCTGGTCATACTACAGCATCTTGCCCGAAGCCCTCACCGAAGTGCACGACCTCGCCGTCGCCATGCAGCCGTCGAAGTTGAGAGTGCTCGCGCGCGCAAACGGGCGCTGCTGCGGCTGAGTCCCCATCGTCTAACGAATCCAGCTTGTACTCCACAGATCAACGTTTCTTGATTATCGAGGATGAGCCCATGACACCACTGTCAACGCAGCAAAGCGACGACCTGACGGCCGCGGTGAAGGAGAAATACGGCGCCGCGGCACGACGCGTCCTCTCGGGCGAAGGAGTTCCTGCCGAGTGCTGCGGCTCGAGCGGGTGTTGTGGCGGCGCCGCCACCGCATCCTGCGATCCGATCTCATCGAACCTCTATGTCTCTGGCGAGACCGACGCCCTGCCCGAGGCGGCGGTCCTTGCCTCGTTAGGCTGCGGGAACCCGACGGCACTCGCGGAGCTTCGCGAGGGCGAGGTTGCGCTCGATCTGGGCTCGGGCGGCGGGATCGACGTGCTCCTCTCGGCACGGCGTGTGGGTCCGACCGGAAAGGCGTACGGTCTGGACATGACCGATGACATGCTCGCGCTCGCACGGAAGAACGCCGCTGATGCGGGCGTGACGAATGTCGAGTTCCTTCGCGGCCGAATCGAAGAGATTCCGTTACCCTCGAACTCCGTCGACGTGATCATCTCGAATTGCGTCGTGAACCTTTCCGGCGACAAGCAGCGGGTCATCGCGGAAGCCTTCCGCGTGCTCAAGCCGGGCGGCCGATTCGCCGTCTCTGACGTGGTCGTTCAAGGCGAGCTGCCGCCGGATGTGAAGCGCAGCATGGAGCTCTGGGTCGGCTGCGTTGCTGGTGCGCTCTCCGATGCGGAATTTGTGAAGCTCCTGAGCGATGCCGGATTCGAGAACGCGAGCGTCGAGGTCACGCGGACATATGAGGTCGAGGACGCAAGAGCCTTCCTCGTGAACACCGGCGTCGACGCCGATCGCATTGCGCGTGACGTCGCCGGTCGCATTGGGGCGGCCTTCATCCGTGCAACGAAATCTGCGGTCGCACCAGTGAAGCCGAAGTCGAGTCGTACCTGCGGCTGCGCCGATGACTGTTGCACCTAACGGCGATACACTCCTTATCGCGGAGGAACTCCGCTGTGATCATGACTGATACTCTCACCGCCGGGGCGAAGCTGCGCTCCGCGCAGCCCAGCGATCTCCCGGGAATTGAGCAACTGCTCACGGCATCACATCTTCCGCTTGCGGGCGTGGCCGAAACGCTTCCCGGGTTTGTCGTCGCCGAGTTCCACGGCGCGATCGTGGGCACCGCCGCCCTCGACGTGTGCTCCGACGATGCGCTCCTCCGCTCAGTCGCTGTCGCGCCCGAGTGGCGCTCTCGCGGTCTTGGCCGCGCCCTCGTCACTCGCGTGATCGCCGATGCCGAAGCGCGTGGGCTTCGTGCACTCTATCTCCTCACGACGACCGCCGAGCACTACTTCCCGAGCTTTGGATTCCGGCAAATCAGGCGGGATGAGGTGCCGGCTGATATCCAGGCC
Source organism: Gemmatimonadaceae bacterium (assembly GCA_036496605.1). NCBI lineage: Bacteria > Pseudomonadati > Gemmatimonadota > Gemmatimonadia > Gemmatimonadales > Gemmatimonadaceae > Gemmatimonadaceae bacterium. The sequence continues at coordinate 101,402 of DASXKV010000025.1, forward strand.
ACCGAAGAATTCCACGGTGCCTGTCCTGCTTCGGCCGTCGCGATGTGTCGCGACTGCGCTGCGAGGTCCTGACTTCAGCACTGAGTACCACTCACTGTTCGCGCCCCGCGATCGGGAGCTGCATCGATGCGATACGCGCTGATCTCCGACATTCACGCCAACCTGCCGGCGCTCGAGGCGGTGCTGGCGGACATCGACGCACGATCCGATATCGCAGCGACGTATCACCTCGGTGACCTCGTCGGATACGCGCCGTGGCCTAACGAGACAGTGGAGCTGCTACGCGAGAGAAAGATCCCGGGTGTGGCGGGGAACTACGATTCTACCGTTGCCACGGACTACAAGCACTGCGGTTGCAGGTACGAGGATGCACGGCAAGAGGAGCTGTCGCACCTCTCCTACGAATGGACTCGCAAGCACGTCTCGGCCGAGACGAAGGAATTCCTTGGTGGGCTCCCCTTTCGCATCGACCTCCGGCCGCTTGGTGGACATATCGCTGGGCCAACGGTGACGCTGCTGCACGGCAATTCGGTGCTCAACACGGTGTATGTCTACGAAGAGCGGCCGGACTCCTTTCTCGAGAAGATATGCGGCGCGGTTGGCGCGCGGGCAGGGGACATCATCTGCTTCGGGCACACGCACAAGCCGTGGCGACGCGTCGTGAGCGGCGTCCGCTTCGTGAATACCGGGAGCGTCGGCCGGCCGAAGGACGCCGACTGGCGAGCCGGGTATGTGTTGTTCGACGTTGGGATTGGTGAGCCGCGCGCGGAGTTCGTGCGTGTCGTGTACGATGTCGAGCGAGCGGCGCGAGCGATCCTCGAGAGCGACCTCCCTAACGACTTCGCCGACTATCTCCGAACGGGCGGGAAGATCACGGCAGCTGTGAATGGCTGATCGCGCGCGGTACGACTGGCGCCGATACGCCGCCGAGGCGCTGGGAACGTTCGCGCTCGTTGCGGTTGGACCAGGTGCGGTTATGGTCGCCGCGAAAACCGGCGCGTTCGGAGTTGAAGGCGTCGCGCTCGCGTTCGGGCTGGTGATCACCGTCGCGGTTGCTGCGACGGGGCACCTCGGCGGAGCACACATCAACCCGGCAGTCACGATCGGATTCTGGTCAGTGCGGCGGTTTCCTGGACACGACGTCGTGCCCTATGTCGTAGCGCAGTGCGCCGGCGCAATCGCCGCGTCGGCCGTCCTGTCATGGATCCTCGGTCCGGTTGGAAATCTCGGCGCAACGATTCCGGCGCTAACACTCGGCCGCTCCTTCGCGGTGGAGGCAGGGTATTCCGCCTTGCTTGGATTCGTCATCATGGGCGTGGCGACGGATGCGCGCACGCCGGCCTCCGTTGCGCCCTTTGCAATCGGTGCCACGGTCTTCGCTGGTGCGCTGGTGACCGGGCCACTCACTGGGGGGAGCTTCAATCCAGCGCGCTCGCTGGGACCGGCCATTGTCGGTGGGATTTGGACCGCCCATTGGCTCTACTGGGCGGCGCCGATTCTCGGGATGATCCTCGCAATGCGGTGTTATGAAGTGCTCCGCGGCGCGAGTGTGCCGTTAGGGTCGTCTGAATCCCCGTTGGGCGTTGAAGGGCCGCTAGACGCTGTTCCCGCGAGTCAACGCGCTGCCGCCGACCAGCTATGACAAAAAAATCTCAGTTGGCGCAAGGGCGTCCTCACACGCCGCTCCGTAGTGTCCGTCTCGCTCCGCGATTAGCGATCGAAGATCAACCGCGACTTCGTTCGCAGCAGACGATAGTCGGAGGGCTCGAGATGTCGCGCGGTAACGGAGAGTGGGTCGCCCGCGAATGTACCCTCCAGCTGCACCACGTTGCCGGTGCGCGTCCAACGGAGTGTACCCTTCCGGTCGGCGCCGCAGTCGAGAGAAATCGTACTCGACCCGGCCGACGCTGCTCGCTGACAGTAGATGAGCGAATCGCTCTCCAAGCGAATGCTGATGCCGAAGGGCTCCATGAAGATGCGGCGCCATCGCGGTGCGCTCGCGGAGTTGGATGTCGCGTTCGCGCCTTGCCGCGTGACGACCCAGCCTCCGTCGAGCGCCGTCGATGGGAGCGAGTATCCAGACGCGAACTTGCGCGCCACGACGATCGACGAAAGCATCACGCTGCCGACGACCAGGAATTTCACCGTCCAGCGAACCGGCGTGGCGATCCGCTCGTGCAGCGGCGACGGCAGCGCGGGCACCGCGACACGGTTAAGGATGAAGACCGCATACAGCCGCGGAAGCTCATAGACTACGAGCACCGCGGCGGAGAGCACGATCATCGTCGCGTACAGCTTGACCTGGACGCCATATGCGATGTTGAGCATCGCCACGTTGCCCATCACCGCGAGACAGAGCAAGGCGCCGAGCGTCGCGGTGCGGCGGAAGCAGAGGAGGAGCACAACCGCCAGCTCCATCACTCCAGCGAAGAAGCTGTAGGGATAGGAGTACTGCATGAAGCTCCACAACAAGCTCATTGGCGTCAGGTCGCCGACGCGCTGGTCGAGCGTAGTCGGGAAGAGCGGTGGAAATTGCTCTCGCCAGAGCTTGGAGACGGCGTAGCTCGCTATGCCGAGCGCGATCGAATACCGAAGCAGCACTTTCAGCGCCTCGCCGAGCCACCTCCCGCGCGCGCGCCGGCGATCGGCGAAGGTCCACGCCGCAGCGCCTAACGCGGCGATCAGGATGGAGAGCAGGAGCCGGCCGAACTCCTCGCCGACGTCGCCGTTGTCGCCTTGATAGGCGTACGGCATCGGCCCCGTCATGTGGAAGAGATGCCGCGCCACCCAGACGCCCGGCGGCGTGAAGACGTGGCCCCATGAGATCGCGAGCCCTTTCTCACTCGAGCCGCCGCCGCCTAGCGAGGGATAGTTGTTGAGGAGGAGCGGCAGGTGGTAGAGGGCGAATGCGATGAACGCGAAGCGCTCGACCAGCCGACGCAGAATGCCGTCGCTGTTCGCTGGTGCGACGGGGTCACCACTCGGCCGGGAATCACCAGTGGGTGTCTTCAGCTCCGTTAGCGTCGCGGCTTGACGCGTATCGATCGTTACGGACATGGATGCAGATGCAGTGGCTGCGCGAGACTTCGACGACTGCCGACGACGAGCCGAGTGCGCTATTCGCCGGCATCTCGGCTCGATTATGCACCACCGCGTCGGTGGCCGGGTAGAGGGTCGCGACCCCTACCCTCCGCCCTCTACCCCTCCACAGATTCCCTCAGCCTCGCCGCCGTGTGCGAGTCTCCCCAAGCCCGGCCCGACCCTAACCACTTCTCTCATGTCTACCGCGACATTGCCTCGAAGCTCCCGAACGAACCTGTGGCTCTGGATCGCCCAGGGAGTGCTCGCTCTGGTGTTTCTCTTCACCGGCGGATCGAAGATGGCGATGCCCGCCGACGTCCTCGCCGCGCAATCACATCTGCCCGGGATGTTCATGAAGTTCATCGGCGTGTGCGAGATTCTTGGCGCCTTCGGTCTTATTCTCCCGGGACTGCTCCACGTGCGGCCCGGATTGACGCCCCTCGCTGCCGCATGCTTACTAATCATCATGATCGGTGCAACGGTGAGCACGGCGATCCTACTGCCGGTAGCGCTGCCGATGCCAATCGTTGTTGGGCTGCTCACGGCATACGTCGCCTATGGGCGCTGGCGGCTCGCGCCTCTCGACGGCGCCGCGCGGCCGAGCGAGGTCGGGGCGGCGCGCTAGGCGTCGATTCTATTCCGACCGCAGCGCGATCGAGGGATCCACGCGCGTCGCGGAGACTGGCGTCACGGTGCTTCGCGCCGCCTGAAGCCGCGGTCGTGCCCGACGTCCCGTGTGCTCCGCTGATACTGCCATGACGCGAGCGCAATGGCCGTCGCGACAATGGGTTCCGGCTTGAGGGGCAGCATGCGGTGCGACCTCCAGGCAAGAGGTGAGCGTTCTATATATAGTCGGATCAAAAGATTTCTTTGGTCGGCGTTAGGGTGTCCCAAAAATTGACTCTTGCGCGGAGGGGTCGATTTTTGCTCTAGGAGAGTAGGGGTTCGATGTGAAAGTCGAACACCGAGCCGTTCGCGAACGGCAGTGCTCAGCGACTCGAGGGCTCCTGAGTGCGATGCGAGTCAGCTCACTCGATAACGTGGTCAGCTGACTCGATAAACGTGGTCAGTGACTCGATAACGTGGTCAGCTGACTGAGCGCGGTGGTCAGCACACATCACGACTCGGCCACCTGACTGATTCAGTCGGCCACTTGACCGAGTCGGTTGGACAGGCGATGTGACGCATCGGCCACCTTGCCGAGCGGCGCGTGCAGCTGACCGTGCGCCTCGGCCACCTCACGAGTCGGTCTCGCCACCTCGCTGATCCGCGCGGCCAGGCGAGCGAGAGACGTGGTCAGCGCATCGGGCAGCTCGGCCACTTCATCGGGCAACTCGGCCACTTCATCGTGCCGCGCCGCCACTCGACCAGACGTGACGGCCAGCTCACCGAACGGAGTGGTCAGCTCACCTGGCGGCGCGGTTAGGCGACCGAGCGAGTCGGCCACCTGATCGTACCGGCACGCCAGCTGACGAGGCGCCGTGGTCAGGCGACGCGGCGACGCCGCCACTCGAGTGAACCAGCTCGCCACTTGACGAAGCGCCTCGGCCATCTGAGCGATCCGGCCGGCCACTTCATTGTACCGAAAAGATACCGGAAGATGCCTCACGATTCGCCGCCGCGATGGACGCACGCGGCCGCGCGGTTCTCCTCGTTGCGTCCACTACCATATAGACAGGAGACGTGTTATGAAAAACCGGGAAGAAGCCGTCCTCGAGACGCTGCGCGGGGCGGATCGTGGTCCGAGTCATCGTCAGGCGAGTCGGTAGAGCCCGAGAGTTCGCGTGTGACTAAGACTCGGCAGCAGGAGTGAGCTTTAACCGCTGCGTCCCTTGTTCCTACGCGCGCGTGTTTCGGTGATGGGACGCCGAGTCCCAGAGCTGAACACTCGTGTCGCGTTCCGGCGAGATCGCGAGCTCGGTAACGCTCGTTGAGACAACAGCTTGAGGCCGGGGCGCCGTTGGCATACGGGCTGCTCTCCGTCGGGTCGTTCTCAGTCCGAACCCCCCAGCCTCTCTCGCCGTGGATTCTCTCCTCAACGACGTCCGGTTCGCGTTCCGTACGCTGCTCAAGCAGCCTGCCTTTACCGCCGCCGTCGTCGCGACGCTCGCGCTCGCGATCGGCGCGAGTACGGCAATCTTCAGCGTTGTCGAAGCCACGCTGCTCCGCTCGCTGCCGTTCCGGACACCTGAGCGACTCGCCTTTCTCTGGGGCGTGGCCGGGCCGGGGCGCGCCGTGCGCGGGGCTTCCGTGATCGAGGTGCAGGATTGGGCGCGGCGCACCCATACCCTCCAGAACATCGCGATCTACGATGAGACGTCGCTCAACCTGCGCACGACCGAAGGCGCGGATCGCGTCCAGGCGGAAATGGTTTCGGCGTCCTTCTTCCCGATGCTCGGAGCGAGCGCGCAGCGCGGTCGCGTCTTCACGCCGGACCAGGATCGCGTTCCAGACGCCCATGCCGTCGCGGTCATCAGCGATGCGATGTGGACGACGCGCTTCGCCCGCGACCCGCAGATCGTCGGCCGTAATGTGGTTCTGAACGAGACGCCGTTCACCATCATCGGCGTGATGCAGCCGTGGTTTAGAGGTCTCTCATTCGATACCGACGTCTGGTTCCCGGCGATGATGGCCCACGTCGCCGGGGCACCGACCGATCTGACCGACCGTGGTACGCGGTGGTTGGGCGCGGTCGGGCGGCTCGAGGACGGCGTGTCGATGACGACGGCGCAGGCGGACATGGACCGGGTCGCAGGCGAGCTGGCGGCAGAATTCCCGCGCAGCAACCATGATCGGGGCGTGCAGCTCTCGTCCCTCCGCACGTCGTATCTGGGCTCGACCGAGACGGTGTTCCTCGCTGTCTTCGCCGCTGTTTCACTGCTCCTTCTCATTGCCTGTGCAAACGTCGTTGGACTTCAGCTCGTCCGCGCCTCCGGTCGCCGCCGCGAATTCGCGCTGCGCATTGCCATTGGCGCCGACCGCGGCCGACTCATTCAGCAGCTGACGGTGGAAGGCCTGGTCATCGCGCTTGCGTCGGCGATCGTCGGATTGATCGTCGCGCAGTACGCGCTGCAGGCACTCATTGCCCTCTCGCCGCCGGGGCTGCTGCCTAACTATGCGACGCCGACGATCGACGTCGTCGCGTTCGCCTTCGCGTTCGTGGTCGCGGTTGGATGTGGTGTGGTCTTCGGTTTGGTCCCAGCCATTCGGAGCGCGCGGGTGAGTCTTACCGAGTCCCTCAAAGAAGGGGCCCGTGGCTCGGCGACGAGCACGGGAGGCGGCCGTCGTCTCGGTGCGCAACAGTTCCTCGTCGTCGGCGAGACGGCGATTTCTTTGTTACTCCTCGTTGGAGCAGGATTGTACGTTCGGAGTCTAGCGAATCAGTTAGCGGTGTCGCCGGGCTTCGACCCGCAGAACGTTCTTCGCGCCCGCTTTTCCTTTCCGAGCAGCTATTCGTCCGAAGCGCGGCTGCAGTTCCTCGATCGCCTGCAGGCGCGTCTCACAGCGCTGCCCTCCGTGCGTGCTGTTGCATTCGCGTCCGACATGCCGCTCGCCGGATCGACGGATGCGTCATTCATCTACATCATCGACGCCAATCAGTCGGTTCGGTACTATCGCCATGCGGTGACGCCCGACTACTTCTCGACGCTTCACGTGCGACTGGTCGCCGGACGAACGTTCACGCCTAACGATCGTGCGGGGATGCCGCTCGTTGTCGTGATCAACGAAGCGACGGCGCGCCGTTTCTGGCCTGGCCAGCAGCCGGTCGGCAAGACCATTCGTCTTGGCAGCGATTCCGCGCCACCGGCCACGATCGTCGGCGTGGTCGGCGATGTGCGGCAGCGCGACCTCACGACCGCGCTCACGACGAGCGAGCCCGACGTCTATCTGCCGCTCGCTCAGCGTGCGTCGTCCAGCATCCATGTCGCCATTCGTGCCGATCGCGCTCCCGAAGCGCTCGTTGCGCCCGTCAGGCACGAACTGGCGAGGCTCGATCCAACGATCTCGCTCTTCGGCATTCAGACGCTCGAGTCGCTGCTCACTCGTCAGACGGCATCGGGTCGCTTCGCGTCCACGGTGCTCGGCGTCTTCGGCATCGCGGCGCTGCTCCTCACGGGGATCGGTCTGTATGGGGTTCTCGCCTTCACCGTCGCGCTTCGTCGGCGTGAGATCGGCATTCGGATGGCGCTAGGCGCGACGAACCAACGGGTCTCGCGTGTCATCGTGAGCCAGGGATTGCGACTTGTCCTCATCGGCGTCATGGCCGGCGTAGTCGCGTCGTTGCTTCTCACCCGCTGGATCGCGAGCCAGCTGTACGGTATCACCGCGCATGACCCGGCCGTGTTTGCTGCCGTTCCGTTGACGATGCTGGGCGTCGCCGCGCTCGCGAGCTGGTTGCCCGCACGACGCGCCGCACAGGTCGACCCGCAGATTGCGCTCCGCTCCGAGTAGGTTTGCCCAGTCGTTAGTAGACGCTCATCCGGCACCCAGGGGCAGCGGAATTTGTCCCAGCCGCCCCGATTCTGAAACTTCCTGCTTTGCGGAATCGATCTACCCTGGTGACGCCCTCGGCCCAACCCCGAGCGCGGGCCGAGTGTCCAACGACCAATCGTTGGACGACACCAGACGTTGAGATAATCGATGCGGAACGTGAAGCTGGCGCTGCGGACCCTGTTCCGAGCCCCGTTCGTCACCATTGTCGCGATCCTGTCACTCGCCCTGGGCATCGGGGCGAACGCGGCCATCTACTCCCTCTTCGACCAAATCCTGCTCCAGCCGCTTCCCGTAGCGCAGCCCGATCGACTCGTCAATTTCGTCGGCCCCGGTCCCCAGTATGGCTCGAACTCCTGCAATTCGGCCGGCGACTGCGACGAAGTGTTCTCGTATCCGATGTTCCGCGATCTCGAGCGAGCGAAGACCGCCTTCAGCGGCATCGCGGGACACTTCCTGTTCGGCGCCAACGTCGCGATGGCGGGGAAGACGGCGATCAACGGGCGTGGCGTGTTCGTCTCCGGATCGTATTTCCCGTTGCTCGGCATCCGCCCCGCGGTCGGCCGGCTGCTGACGCCTAACGACGACCAGACTGTCGGGGCCCACTATGTCGTCGTGCTGAGCTACGACTACTGGGCGAACCAGCTCGGCGCCGACCCCAGCGTCGCTGGGCGGCAGCTCCAGGTGAACGGCCACCCGATGACGATTCTCGGCGTGGCGCCCGAAGGGTTCTTCGGTACGACGAAAGGCGAGCGGCCGTACGTCTTCGTGCCGATCACGATGCGGGCGGTGATGAACACCGGCTTCACCGGCTTCGAGGATCGGACAAGCTATTGGATCTATCTCTTCGGGCGGCTCAAGCCCGGTGCCACCATCGCGCAGGGCTCGGCGTCGATCAACACCGTCTACTCGCACCTCATCAACGATATCGAGGTGCCGTTGCAGAAAGGGATGAGCGCGAAGACGCTCGCACAGTTCAAGGCGAAGAAGCTCGTTCTCAACGATGGCCGGAAGGGGCAGAGCTCGATGATACGGACGTCGCGGACGCCGCTCACACTCCTCTTCTCGATCACCGCGATCGTCCTGTTGATCGCGTGCGCGAACATCGCGAACCTGTTGTTGGCGCGCGCGGCGAACCGCACGATGGAGATGGCGGTGCGGCTCTCGTTAGGTGCGACGCGCCGGCAGCTCATCGTGCAGGTGCTCACCGAGTCCGTGCTGCTAGCGATCCTCGGCGGCCTGGCGAGCGTGCTCGTGGCGCACTGGACGCTCGTGGGGATTACGGCGATGCTGCCACCGCAGGAAGGCGTCAACATGCAGCTTCAGTTGAGCGTGCCCGTGCTGGTCTTCACGGCGTTGGTGTCGCTCGCAACGGGACTCGCCTTCGGCATCGTACCGGCGCTGCAAAGCACGCGTCCCGACCTTGTGACGGAGCTGCGCAACAATTCCGGGAAGCTCACCGGAGGTCGCGGCGCCGCGCGATTCCGCAGCAGCCTCGTGACCGCGCAGATCGCGCTCTCGATGGCGCTCCTCATCGCGGCGGGGCTGTTCATCGAGAGTCTGCGCAACATCAGCCGCGTGGACCTCGGGATCAGGATCGACAACGTGGTGTCGTTCGCGATCTCGCCCGGCAAGAATGCGTACGACTCGGTGCGTACCGCCACACTGTACGCGCGTGTTGGGGAGGAGCTGGCAGCACTGCCCGGCGTCTCTGGGGTCACGTCCGCAACCGTGCCGTTGCTCGCCGGCAGCAATTGGGGAACGAGCGTGTCGGTCGAAGGCTTTCACAAGGATCTCGACACCGATGCCGGGTCGCGCTTCAACGTCGTCGGCCCCGACTACTTTCACGTCATCGGCGTGCCGCTCGTCGCCGGCCGTGATTTCACCGCTGCTGACAACGCGAACGGCCTTCGCGTGGCGATCGTGAACGAGGCATTCGCCAAGAAATTCAATCTAGGCGTAAACGCCGTCGGCAAACGTCTCTCCGTTGGTAATGATTCGCTCAACGTAACAATTGTCGGCCTGGCGAAGGACGCCAAGTACTCGCAGGTGAAGGACAAGATCCCTCCGGTGTTTGTGCAGCCTTACCGTCAGATGGGAAGCATGGGCCAGATGTATTTCTATGTCCGGAGTACGCTGCCAACCGAGCAGCTTCTTCAGGCGATTCCGAGAGTCATCAAGAAGCTCGATGCGAATCTCCCGGTCGAGTCGTTGACGACCCTACCGCAGCAGGTGCGGAACAACGTGTTCCTGGATCGGATGATCAGCACCCTCTCCGCAGCGTTCGCGGTGCTGGCAACGCTCCTCGCCGCGGTCGGACTCTACGGCGTGCTCGCCTATTCCGTCGCGCAGCGTACGCGCGAGATCGGGGTGCGGATGGCGTTAGGCGCGACCGCGGGTGCCGTCAGCCGCATGGTGCTGCGGCAGGTGGGAATCATGACGCTGATCGGCGGCGTGGTCGGCATCGCGGGCGCGATCGTGTTGGGCAGAGGGGCGCAGTCGCTGCTCTATGAGCTCAAGGGCTGGGATCCGATGGTGATCGCGCTCTCCGCTATCCTGCTGACGCTGGTCGCCCTCGGCGCGGCGCTGGTCCCTGCGCTTCGCGCCTCGCATGTCGATCCGATGCAAGCGTTGCGATACGAGTAACGAATCAATGCGGCTCCCTAGCCGCGCAGCGCTATTGTGGGATCCACACGCGCCGCGCGCCAGGATGGAATCAGCGCCGCCGTCAACGCGATGGCAAGCAATGCGAGTGATACACCGACGAACGTCGCCGGATCGCCCGCGGTCACGCGATACAGCATCGCCGTCAGCAATCGTGCGAACAGCGATCCGCCCACCACCCCGAACACGATGCCCACCATCGTCAGCTTCACGGCGCCGGCGGCGATCTGCATGAGGATGTCGGCCCGACGAGCGCCCAGTGCGATGCGCACGCCGATCTCCCGCCTCCGCTGCGCCACGCCGTAGGCGATCAGGCCGTACAAACCGACCGCCGCGATCGTCATCGTCACGATCGCCAGGACGGCGAGCACGCCCGCCATCATCGTGAACGCCGAGACGTGTCGCGCCTGCATCTCGATCATCGTCATCATGTCACCGACGGCGACGCTCGGTTCGGTGCGCGCGACGACGCTCCGAACCGCGTCGCGCATCGCTGCCGGGTCGCCATCCGTCCACACCGCGACCGACGCGTATGAGCTCGGCGACTGATAGATCGACCGGTACACGGTATTTCGCAGTGGCTCGTCGAGCCCACCGTGATACACGTTCGACGCGACGCCCACGACCGTCCACTGTGCGTCGCCGATCACCACCACTCGGCCGATGGCGCTCTCGTGCGGCCATATCGCGTTCGCCATGTAGCGGTTGACGACGATCGCGCGCTGCGCCGTCGGCGACGCTTCGTCCTGCGCGCCGATCATTCGCCCTTCCTCGATGTGCATGCCGGCGGCTTCCGCGTAGCCAGGTGTGACATGCTGATCGTTCGCGCTCAACCCATGTCCGTTCGGTTCAGGCGGTCGGCTTGGAATCCGGAACAACACCCCCGAGTAGTTGTTGCTCAACGGCGTCGTCGACGTGACGCCCCCTGCGCGAATACCGGGCTCTCCGTGGAGATTCGCGTTGAGCCGTCGATAGAAATCGACCTGCGCCGAATCGTTCATCTGTAGCGGCAGTGTCAGGTGCATCACCAGCGCGTGGTCGAGCCGTACTCCCGCATCACCGCGAATCATGTTGCGCACACTGCGCGTGAGTAACGTTGCGCCGGTGAGCAATACGAGCGCGATGCTCACCTCGAGCACGATGAGCGTTGCTCGAACGCGCGTGCTCCGCACGCCACCCGTGCTCGCGCGTCCTCCCTCCGATAGCAAACCGGCGAGATTGACGCGTGTCGCGCGCAGTACCGGCAGTGCGGCGAACGCCATCGTCGCCAGGACCGCGGCCGCGAACGCGAACGCCAATGTGCGTCCGTCGAGTCCGAGCCGCGCCCATCCCGGGATGAACGCGGAGAAATTCGCGGGGATTGCATCGCGCATCGCGTGCACGCCCCACCATGCGAGCGCCGCGCCGGCCGCACCGGCGACGAGCGACAACAGCAGTGATTCGGCGAGCAGATGGCGCGCGAGACGCCAGCGGCGCACGCCGAGTGCGGTGCGCAGTGCCAATTCGTGGCGGCGCGCTGCGAGACGCGACAGCGCGAGGTTCGCGGCGCTCATGCAGGCCGCGAGAAACACGAGAAACGCGGCGATCGCAGAAATCTGCACGAGAATCGAGACGTCATCGGTATGATAGGCGGCGATTGGACGCGCGCGCAGCACCCAACCGCTGTCGGTCTTCGGCGATTCGCGCACCAACTGCGCGCCGATGGTGTTCACTTCGGCCGCTGCCTTGGCAAACGACGTCCCCGGCGCAATCCGCGCGAAGACGTCGTAATACCGCGACGCGTAATTCGAGGCGTCCTCGGCCCGGAGGGCATGCGGCATATATACGTCTGCTGCAGTCGGAAAGATCACGTCCTTGCCAAGTACGCCGGTCACGGTGAACGGTCGCTCGCCGAGCGTGATCGTGGAATCGACTACTCCACGGCTGCCACCGAACCGTCGCTGCCAGAGGTCATATGAGAGTATTACAAAGTCCGGCGCGCCAACGTGACCCGCCTCTCTGGGGAATCCGCGTCCCATGGCGAACGGGGCTTCGATCGTCTCGAAAGCGTTCGGGGAGACTTCGAATCCCTTGAGTGCCTCGCTTCCGTTCGACGAGCGCAGCGCAACGCTCGAATTGGACACGCCGATCGCGATGATCGACGGCGCGCGAGTCTCGAGCGCTGCGAGCGCCGCGGGCGATGTCTGCGTGCAGTCGACACCGCACGACGCGTTGGCTTGCGTGATCCAGAGCAGGCGGTCCGATGGCAGACGGGGGAACGGGTTGTGGATGGCGAGGGAGAAACTGTAGACCGCCGACGCCGCGCCGATGCCCATTGCCAGCGTGCTCACCACGGCCGCCGCGTAGAGCGGACTACGCGTAATCGCGCGCAGTCCGTGGCGGACGTCCTGCTCGAGCTGCTCGAGCCATGTCCATTGCCACACGTCGCGCACTGTCTCGCTCACGTTGGTCATGTTGCCGAATCTCCGTTTGCCGAAAACGCGTGGCGGCATGGGCGCGATAGTAGAGGCTCTACCACTGACGGTAGACGCTCTACCAACGGTCGTCCGCGGCGGCAGGTTTCAACGGTCCAACGGCCCCGTTGACATGGGCTTCACCGCCACCCGATGGGGGCGGTCAAGGGAGCGCTTCAACTTCCAATGCCCATTGACTTCCGGGACCAAGTTGTAGACACTCTACTTAACGTAATGTAGGCCGTCTACATACACGCATGCCAAGTAAAGATCCCGCGACCTCACGCCTCGAGGTGCTTCAGGGCACGCTCGACTTCATCGTGCTCCAGGCGCTGCGCTGGGGACCATGCCACGGCTACGGCCTCCTCCATCTCATTCGCTCGCAGTCGCAGAATGTGCTCCAGGTCGAGACGGGCTCCCTCTATCCCGCTCTCCAGCGCCTGATGCGTCAGGGCGCGATCACCCCTGAATGGGGTGTATCGGACAAGGATCGGCGAGTTCGCATGTACAAGCTCACGGCAAAAGGACGGAAGCGACTGGCCGCCGAGCGATCGCGGTGGGAACAACTGAGTCAGGCGATTGCGGGCATGATGCTCCCGCCGGCTAAGGAAGAACGATGAGCACTCCCCTCACGCGTCGCGATGCGATTCGCATCCTTGGTGCCGGCGCCGGCATGGCCGCGGTTGGCGCGACCTATCGTGACTTATACGCCGCGACCCAAAATCGAACAATCATCCGCACAATCCACGAAGACATCCCGCCCGATCGTCTCACCGGCATAACGCTCGTTCACGAGCACCTGTCGCTATCGAGCCGCGACGGGTCCCCGATGTTTTACGACGACGTCGGGCTGATTGCCGACGAAGTGAAGGCGTGCGCGAATGACGGGGTCAGCTGCATCGTTGACACGGGCAACGCCGACCTCGGTCGCAAGATCGATTCGCTTCGAACCATCGCGACTCGATCCGGCATGCACATCGTGGCATCGGGCGGCCGATATCGGAAAGTGCGCTATCCACCAGATGTGTTCCAGAAGACGGCCGATCAGATCGCCGACGACCTCGTCGAGCAAGCAAATTTGGAACGCTGGGGGGCGCTCGGCGAAATCGGGACGAGCGTGGATGTTCCCACGGATCCCGTCGAGCGCAAAGTGCTACAAGCCGTGGCGAAGGCGCATGCGCGGACCGGGCTGCCGATCATCACGCACGTGGATAACGGCTGCGCGCAGTGCGCGCTCGATCAGGTCGACATCTTCGAGGCGGCCGGCGCGGATCTCCATCATGTCGTGATTGGCCATTTGAACGACATCAAAGATCAACCGACGGTCGTCCCCATCGCGATTGCTAAGCGCGGCGCCTACCTCGGCTTCGATCATTCCGGCAGACCAGACGATCCCCGTCTCGACGAATACGTTCGAACGCTTCGTGCAATCATCGATGCCGGTTTCACCGATCGCATTTGCCTATCGTCGGACTTTGGCAATGCGAAATATTTGCGAAGGAATGGCGGACCGGGCATCGACATGATCATGACCACGATCGTGCCCAAGCTCCGGCGAGCCGGAGTTCCCGACAACACGCTGCATACGATTCTCGTCGAGAACCCGCGGCGCGTTCTCGCATTTGAGCCAAAGGCCGCGTAGGACAACTGACCGGAGCATCCATGCGGATCTCGCTTTTCGTCGCCGTCGCTGTCGTCGCATACGGCGCGTTGGCTTCGCGCGGTGACGCGCAGCAGGCGCGAGCAGCATCGGGCCGGGCACCAGGCGCCACCTTTCGCGACTGCGATGACTGTCCTGAGATGGTCGTCGTCGGCGCCGGTCATTTCGTGATGGGTTCGTCGAGCGAGGAAAAGACGTGGGCGGCATCGCACGGCGGTAACCTGGCGTCCGTCGCGGACGAGGCTCCGCAGCACGACGTTCGGATCAAATCATTTGCCATTGGCAAGTTCCCAGTCACGCGCGGCGAGTATGCGCTCTTCGCCCGTGCGACCGGCCACGCGTACGCCGATGGCTGCGGTTACGATGGCGCGAAGTGGGATAAGCGTCCGACCGCGACATGGGAGTCGCCTGGCTATGCGCAGACGGATCGCGATCCGGTAGTCTGCGTGAGCTGGAATGATGCGCGCGCGTACGTCGACTGGCTCAACACCAAGTTCCGTCGCGAATCCGTGAACGACGGCTCGGGCCCTTATCGGCTGCCGACGGAAGCCGAATGGGAGTATGCCGCGCGCGCAGGAACGACGACGCGATTCTGGTGGGGCGACGCCGAGGAAGCGGCGAACTATGCGTGGTACGCTTCAAACGCCGGAGGCGCGACGCACGCTGTCGGGACGCGGACGGCGAATCCCTTCGGCCTCTTCGACATGAGCGGCAACGTTTGGCAGTGGACGCAGGACTGCTACGAAGACAGCTACGCTGGTGCCCCGAGCGATGGCGCATCGGTGGAGCGGCCGGCGCCGTGCCTGCGCGTGGACCGCGGCGGCTCGTGGCACCAGCCCGCGTGGCTGCTTCGGCCGGCCGCGCGCGAGCGAAATCCGGAAGATTATCGTTACGCCATGCTCGGATTCCGCGTGGCGCGTTCAGAACGATGACGGGACTTTGTCACGCTTGCGCTCCCCTAGAGCGCTTGTACTCGATGACCCCGCTCACGGATCCATCAGTGCACGACGCATATTGATAGGTCTCCTATTCTGCCCGGACGGCGATCACCGGATCGACTCCAGTCGCGCGCCACATGGGAATGACGCACGCGACAACCGCGACTGCGAGCAACAAAACGGCGCCCGCGCTAAAGGCGAATGGATCGAGGCGCGGCACGCCGTACAGCACGCCCTCAATGAGCCGCGTGCCCGCCACCCCGCCGATGAGTCCGACGACGATACCGATCACGGCGAGCCGCAGCCCGTCGCCGACGACGAGCCGCGCAATCGACGCGCGCGTCGCGCCTAACGTCATCCGGACACCGATCTCGCGCGTGCGCTGGGCGACGCTGTACGAGATCACACCGAAGAGACCAATCGCGGCGAGCAGGACGCCGAGCGACGCGAAGATGATCATGATCCGCATCGCGAACCGCGGCTCGGCGGCGGTCTGATCGATCTTGTCGCGCACGCTCTCGATCACGGGCTTGGAGCCCGACGGCTGTATCGACGCTGCGAGGTGCGCCAGCGATTCCGCCGAGGAGTTGTTTGACAGCCTAACGTACAGCGTTACCATGCCGGGAGCGTTCGGGCCGATCGGTTGATAAAGCCGCGGCTGAGGCGCCGGCACGAGCAGGTTGTCGACGACGTCCGGCACGACGCCAATGACGGTCATCCAATCTTTCAGAAATCCTATTGGACGCGAGTTGCGGAATCGGCGACCGAGCGGACTCCCGTGGGGCGCGAGCATACGTGCGAGTGTGGTGTTGACGATCACCTCGTTGCCCGATCGCGACCCGTCGTCGAAGATCCGGCCAGCGAGGAGCGGAATGCCGAGGACAGTGAAATAGTCGGCATCAACGTTATCCACGCCAATTGGCAAAGGCGCTTGATTGACGGTCGCCCGATCCGGCGTCTGGAGAGTCGCGAACACGCCGTGTCCACCGTCGTCCACCGTGATACGTTGCGCTCCGGGGATGGCCTTGGCGCGCTCGCGCACCAGATCGACCAGCGACGCCTGCTGTGCCGCCGCCGGCATTCGCGGCGGGCGAAAGGAGACCGAGTACAATCCGCCGGCATCGAAGCCGAGCTGCTTCGCTTCCAGAGTATACAACGCATGCGTGAGGAGCAGCGCGCCAACCAGCAGGGTGGTCGACAGGCCGATTTCGCCGATGACGAGTGCGCCACGCAGGCGACGTCCGGCCATCGCCGTGCCTGACGAGTTGGCGCGCAACGCAAGACCCGGATCTCGTCGCGCGTTGCGCAGCGCGGAAGCGAGGCCGATCGCCAGTCCCGCGCCGATCGCCAAGAGCGCCGTCAGGGAGATGACGCTATCCTCGTTAGGCCCGGCCGCGAGTGCAGCGAGCGTCTGCGGCCGCGCCGCTTGCATCACGTGCAGTCCGATCCATGCGACGGCTGTCGCGAAGGCGCCGCCGATCACGGCGATGACGAGCGTTTCGGTGACGAGCTGCCTGACGAGTCGCCACCGGCTGGCGCCCAACGCGTGCCGAACGGCGATCTCGCGTTGGCGTGCGGCGCCGCGGGCGAGCAGCAGGTGCGCGACGTTCGTGCACGCGACGAGCAGCAAGAGCGCGACGGCGCCGGTGAGCATCGCCAGTGCGCCGCGAAACGAGAGCATGTCCTGTGGACGCTGGAGGCGCATGTGATAGCGCATGTCACGCCACCAGGACGAATCGGTCGCTGCACGAGTCAGAATGCCCGCGAGCTCCTCGGTCGCCGCATCACGTGGGACGCCGGGTTTGAGCCGCACCGCCACGGCATCGACGAGATCATCATCGTAAGGCACCCAGATGTCGATGCGTCCGTCCCTGGCGTCCGGCAGCGTTACCGAGGACGGCATCACGCCGATGATCGTGCGCGAATCTCCGTTGAGCTTGACGACGCTGCCGATGACGCTGGTCGACGCGCCGAACTGCTGCCGCCACATGTCCTCGCCGAGCATAGCCACGACGCCCGGCCCGTTCGGCCTTGCGTCCTCGGCGGCAAAGCTCCGCCCGATCACAGGATGCGCGCCCGCGAGCGGGAGGAAATCCGTATCGATGATCGCCACATGCACCGGAATCGTATCGGGCGCGGTACCGAGCATGCCGAGCCGGAAGTGGAAGGCAGCCGCGACCTCGATCGATCGAGACTCCTTTCGGAACGCGTCGACCACGTGGGCAGAGAAGGGTGATGCCAGCTGGCGCTCGGGGACGTCGAACAGCCGGCGGAAGACGAACACGCGCGATGCATCTGGATAGCGGATCGGCCTAACGATCAACCGGTCGGCGACGCGGAACACGGCCGTCGTCGCGCCGACGCCGAGAGCAATCGTGAGGAGCGCGACCGTCGTCCAGCCGGGCGTGCGGCCTAACGAGCGAAGCGTGTAGCGAATATCGGCGCGCACGCCCTCGAGGACATCTGCGTTGCGCGCGTGCGTTGCGCGCACCTTGCCGAGCTCGACGCACTCCTCGCGGGCAGCGTCGACGTCGCCGAGTCGTGCCGCGACGGCGCGGCGGGCTTCGTCTTCGGTCATGCCGCGCGCGACGAACTCTTCGACGCGCATGTCGGCGTGGAAGCGGAGCTCATCGTCGACGTCGCCACGGATATCGGGACGCCAGAAACGGAGATAGCGGCGCCAAGGTGGAGTTTTCGTCATGTGCGAAGCGGTGGGGCTTCGAGCGCAGTGAACACGGCGTTGGCGAAGCGCGTCCAGGTCGCCGTCTCGAGCCGAAGCTGTGCGCGCCCCTTGGAGGTGAGCGTGTAGTACTTCGCGCGGCGATTGTTCTCGGACGCGCCCCACTCGGCGGCGATCCAGCCACGCGTCTCGAGGCGGTGGAGGGCAGGGTAGAGCGAGCCTTCTTCGATGCGCAGGACGTCGTCGGTGGACTGCTCGATCCATCGCGCGACAGCGTAGCCGTGACTCGGCCCCCAACTCACGGCTTTGAGGATCAGGAGATCGAGTGTCCCGCGCAGAACTTCGACGTTATGCGGCTGGGCCATTGTCCCATAGGGTTTCTATGTGTAGAGGTTGGTCGATCTCACGTAGAAACGCAAGGGGAGGCAACAACGCCGCCGTCTAACTGAAAGAAGCCAACCGGATCGACTACGCCGGTGCTTCTGATCGCGTGCGACGAGCGGCGACCAGTCCGAAGCCAGCGGCCAGCAGACAGACAACACCGCCGAACACGATCGGAGCTCGGCCGCCGGCAACGTCCGCGAGCCATCCGCAGAGCGGTCCGCCAATGAGTCCAGTGCCGGCGACGAACACGGTTTGAAGCGCGAGCAGACGTCCCTGCAACTCGCGCTTCGTACCGACCTGCACGATCGCGGTCGTCGATGTCATGTAGAGAATACTCGCCATGCCAACGAGAAACGCCGCCGGCATAGCCGTCGCGATCCCGCGCGTGGCCGACAGCAGCAACATCGCGATCCCCATCGAGGCTGCGCCGAAAACGATCTGCGAGAGCTGCACCTTGCCGCGCCGCGCTATGATCAGCGCGCTCACGACGGCACCAACGCTGAAGATTGAATAGAGAATCGTGAACACGCCTTCGCTCCGGTGCAGCGATCGCGTGACGAACAGCGGCAGCGTGACGTTGAAGTTGTACGAGAGCGTGCCGATGGCCGCGAGCATGCTGAAGCTGATCCACAACATCGGCGTCGCGAGAATGTATCGAATGCCTTCGCGGACCTCGCCCTTTGCGCGCGGTGGCGCAGGCGTGCGGTGCAGCTCGTCCGGATTCATGACCCACACGCAGTAAAGCACGGCCACGTAGGTGCTCGCGTCGATCGCGAAGCACCATCCATAGCCAAGCGTCACTGCGAGCAACCCGGCGAGCGCAGGCCCGAAGACGCGTGAGATGTTCACAATGGTGCTGTACAAGACGATGGCGTTCGGAAGATCCGTCTCTGGCACCATCTCGCTGACGAACGAGCGACGCAGCGGATTGTCGAGCGACAGCACCATGCCGCCGGCGGCCGCGAGCCCATAGAGTCCCACGAGCGGCGGGTGCGGAAGAAACGCGAGCACCGCGAGACCGACCGACTGCATCATCTCGAGCGCTTGCGTCGCGAGCAATGCGCGGCGCTTGTCGACACGGTCGGCGATCGCGCCACCGAAAGGCGAGAGAAAGAGGATCGGACCGTACTGACATGCCAAGACGCCGCCGACCGCCAACCCGCTCGACGTTAGGCGAAGCACGAGCAGCACGAGCGCGACGTTGGTGAGCCAGTTGCCGGTATTCGAGATCGACTGCCCGATGAAGAACAGCCGAAAGTTCCGGTTTCTGAGCGAGATGAAAGTCTTGCGCAGAGGGGTAGAGGGCAGAGGGTGGAGAGTAGAGGGCGTGGGACAGAGGGCGCGTGGGGCAGAGGGCGTGGGGCAGAGAGTAGAGGGTGGGGTTTCTACTCTCTACTCTCTACACTCAACTCTCCCCACTCAACTCTCTACCCTCCACCCTCTACCCTCTACCTCTACCCTCCCGGCCATGACCTCACATGACTCCGATCAGGCCCTGCTCGTGATGGACGTCCAGTCCGGCGTCGTCGTGCGCATTCCCGATGGCGACGCGTACGTCGCACGGGTACGCTCGGCAGTTGAATTTGCGCGCAGGCGCCGGATTCCCGTCATCTACGTGGTCGTCGGCTTCCGGGCCGGCGCGCCCGAGGTGAGCACGCGGAACAAGGCGTTCAGCAACGCGCTCAAGCAGGGCGCCACGTTTCCCGACGCGCAACCAGTGATCAGGCCGGAAGACGGCGACGTCGTCGTGGTGAAGCGACGCGTCAGCGCATTCACGGGCAGCGATCTCGAGGTCGTGCTGCGCGCGAAGAACATCCAGCATCTCGTGCTCACGGGAATCGCGACGGGCGGTGTGGTGCTCTCCACACTCCGCGAGGCGGCCGACAAGGACTATCGGCTCACTGTCCTCTCGGATCTGTGCGCGGATTCAGACGCGGAAGTGCACAATGTTCTAATCAACAAGATATTCCCGCGTCAGGCGGACGTCGTGAGCTCGGCAGAGTGGATGATCGGGTAGAGGGCAGAGGCCAGAGGGTAGAGGGTAGAGGTGTCTACCCTCCGCCCTTAACCCTAGCGGCGCGACCCCGCACTAGAACAACTGCTGAACTAGAGGCTCAGCATCCGTCATGAGCGCTTGCTCGTGACTCGCAATAGCGGCGTCATTGTCGGGTGTAGAGCCAGGCGCTGCTTGCGCCTCCCTGGACGAGCAGGAGCTGCGATCCGGCGAGCATCCCGCGGTATACCCTTGTGTCCGACCTCATGAGAAGCGAATCCGCTGTCAGCGTCCAAGCTCCGAAGTCTGCCGTAGCTTCGTTAGGCGCTCCTGGTGTCGCGGGGAAGCTGTCCACCCGAGAATACAAAAACACGCCATTGCTCTGAAGGGTCACCGAACTCCGGACGACGAACGCCCCGTCATCAGAAGTCGGAATCGCGCGTCCGTCGATGGTGGCGAGCGCGTAAGTGCCAACAGGACTTGTCGCCTCGCTTGGACTGAGGCAGGCCGTCAGTAGTGCCATCACGATCACAGCTCGCATCGTCAGCGCCCCACGTCGCCAGGTTTTGACCGTTCGGCACGGTGGTGGTTCGGAGAATGCTTCAGCAAATGAGGTGCCCAACTAAAGCCTTCTCTCGAGTTGTTGCTCCCTGTCCGTCTCATGCGATTTGCAAAATTGGCGCGAAGCGTGCGGTCGAAGTTAGCAACTCCTCGCCTAACGCTAAGCCATGGGCCCAGCCCGACCGCCGCAACGCACGCATCGTACAAACGTGACTCCAACACGTTGGCTAACGAGCGGCGCGTGGGTGGCCCTTCTTCTGCATGCCGTGGTCGGCGTAGCCGCACTTGGGCTCGCGCAGCGCGCATGGATGGGCGGGCGGGTTCTGCCTGCATCGGTAACGGGACGCGCGGCACGGGACGTGGGCGATAGCGGTGTCTTCGCCTCGCCTGTTTTGCCGCGCAACGTGCGCTCTACAATTCCGCATGCCGACGCCGAGTCGGCGGCGGTGGCGATGGGATACTGGGAAGCACCGTCAGTCCAGGACCTGACGGTGCGGTATTTCAGGGAGATTCCGACCGAGCGCCGCCATTTCTGCGGGCGGTCTTACTATGTGCGCCCCGTCATCGCAATGCCGGATAGGACGGTGGTGAATTCCAACATTGGCAACGACTGGGCGATGTGGGCGGCGACATGGGTCGTGCCCATCTGCGACGATGCGGGGCGAGTTCGAACGTCCGTGCATTTTTCGGATATCCGGTCGGGGCTCCGAGTGATCCTTGGCGACGGGCCGGGCGATGTCCCCGTTCTGGTTCCCGCGCCGCGGACATTTCCCCACATCGGACTTTGGCACGCGCGGTTCTTCCCCGATTGGGAGCGCGGTATCGGCATGACACCGGAGACGGCCGTCGGCGTGGCGGTGACTTGGCTCCGAGGCACCGGAGCGCGCGTGGCGGAGGTGCCGGAGGCGTTCACGATCATCGCGGCTCCCGAAGTGTCGCCCACGCACTCATCGCGGCCCTTCGCTTCGACGCCGCAGTGCGCCCGCTGGCGGCTCGCGACTCTGACTTGCCGGCGATTGTTCACTCGCGCAAGCCTTCGAATCCGGAATTTCGGTGGACCACGCTCCGTGTCATCGAACCGATCAGGTTCGAGACTGCGCGAACACTGCGGCGGCGTGCCGCCGCGCAACCATCAGCAACCAACTTAAAAAGATACTGAACATGGTCGGCCGGCCTTTGCAGAATTCAATGCGGCAGAGATGGGAGGCCATGCCATCGCGCCGTCGGTCGTTCCGGATCCACCGCGCGTCGCGCACGCGTGCGTGCCCCGGTCGCCTCACAGTTAGGCATCGATCCCTAACGAGGCATTGACAGAGTTGACCTCGGGTCGTAGAGTTGAGCACTCTCAGATGCCATGATGCTCGGGGCGCGCCGCAGAGAGCTTTCAGGTCGCCCATGCCCCGGGCGGAGCAAATCGCGAAACCGGCTGAGGGGGATGCCACGACGACGGCACCCCTCAGCCGCTTTTGTTTTCCCATCGTCGGTATCCGGCCGCAGGCCCGGAGGAACGAATGAACTGGAGTGGACCGAAGCACCTCATGCGCCTCGCAGCGGTGGCGCCACTCGCGGTCTCGGTCGCGACGCTCTTCGCGTGTTCCGAGCGGCCCACCGACCCGTCGAGCTTTCCGTCTGTCGCGCGCGCCGATGCTGTTGCCGACCGGTTAGGCAATGACCGTTTCGACGGTGCCGCGACCACACTCGCCTGGGAGCAAACCACCCGCGACCTCGTCGCGAATCGTAAAGCAACGCCGATAAACGCCGTGCGCTTGTACGCGCTGCACAGCCTCGCCGTCTATGCCGCGGTGGTCGCCGTCCAGGACGGCGACAACGACGACGCCGACGATCAGGGTGGTGGGCGCGCGGCGTTCGAAGCCCGACGCGGCGCGATTGGCGGCGCATCGGCGCAACTCCTCTCCGCCCTGTCTCCGCCCGATGCACCCGCGCTCGAAGCGCAGCTCGCTGCTTCGGGGCGAGATGCGTCCGGTCGCACGTCTCCGCAGTTCACGCGTGGCGTGAGCGTCGGACGAGGAGTGGGTGCCGTGCTGATCGCCTGGGCGAATAACGACGGATTCTCGTTGGCGTGGAACGAGAGCATGCGAAACGCGTCGGGACCCGGCATCTGGGAGGGAGCCCCAGCAGTAGGAACAGTTCCCCGGCCGGCGCCGGCCGGTTATCAATTCCCCACGATGACGCCCTACTTCTTGACAGCGTTAGGCGGTCACACGGCGCAGAGCCAGTTCCGGTCGTCACCACCGCCCGCGTTCTCGATGGCGCTGGGTAGCCCGTACAGGATTGCCCTCGACGAGGTGAGAGCGATCTCCGATACTCGAACGCTGGAGCAGACCGACATCGCTTACTTCTGGAATCTCGCGGCGGGCACGATGACGGCGCTCGGCTATTGGGATAATCAGGCTGCGTCGTTCATCGAATCGCGCGGGCTCGACGAGCAATCCGCGTCGCACCTGTTCGCTCTCTTGAATGCCGCGGCGATGGACGCGACGATCGGCTGCTGGGAGGCGAAGGTCCATTACTTCATGCTGCGTCCGTCCATGGCGGATCCGTTGATCACGCGGCCGACGCTCGAGCGGCCGAATGGGCCACCTGCTTTCCCGTACACACTACCGAACCATCCGTCATATCCTTCGGGACACTCCTGCGTCTCGTCTGCCGCGGCCACGGTGCTCTCGCAATACTTCCCGGATCAGGCCGCGCAGCTCCAAGCGCAGGTAATCCAAGCGGGATTGTCGCGCATCTATGGCGGCATCCATTACCGGTTCGACGTCGAGGCGGGACAGGTGCTTGGCCGCTCGACCGCGGAATGGGCGATGGCCTATGACCGTCGGCACGGTCTCCTCGCGGCCATTGGACTCGGTGGACACAAGGAGGGCGGGGACGACGGCCGCGAATGACGGCCGATAACTAATGTGCGAGCGAATGCGGGTCGAATCCAATCGCGGGGCGGTCGAACTGCAATCGCGCCCATCCAACGCCTTGCTTAGTCGGCGCTGAGCGCGCGCGCCGGATCGACGCGCGCGGCGCGCCGAGCTGGCACCCACGTAGCGCCCGCCGCGATGATGGCGACGGATAGCACCGCCGCGACGAGCGTCGTTAGGTCGATCGGGCTGACCTCGAATGTCATGGTCGTGAGGAGTCTCGCAAAGACGAGAAACACGAGCAGACCTAGGAATGCGCCAATAGCGACAATGGCTCCGCCCTGGCGCAGAATCATCCTCGTTGCTGCGGCGGGAGTGAGACCGACGGCAATACGAATGCTGATCTCGCGCGAACGCAGACTGACGACGTAAGCGATCACCCCATACAGCCCGACCACACCGAGCGCGAGCGTCGTCAGCGCGCCGACCGTGAGCACCAGGAGGGCGAATGTCAATCCGGCGCGCGCGTCGCTCACGATCTGCTCCATCGCCGCTGGGCGATGGAAGGGGAGCTCCGAATCGAGCGCGTGCAGCTCCTGTCGAAGACGCTGCGGGAGGCCGGGCATCGGCACGCGCGTGCGAACCACAAATGCCATGTCGCGCGCGGTCGTCGACGACGACGCATCGGGGTTTGCCGAGATCGGCTCTTCGGGAACATACACCTCGGCGATCGGCGGCTGTGTCAGCGTTGAGTCGCGCAGGTCGCCCACGACGCCGACGATCGTGAACCAATCGCCGTAAGCCGTTAGGCGCAGCCGTTTACCCACGCCAGTGCGTCCGGTTGGGTCGTGCCAGAAGCGTTCGATGAATCCTCGACTCACGACCGCCTCGCGCGCGCCACGTTGCACGTTGGCGTCGTCATACGTCCGGCCGGCGATCATCGGTATGCGCATCGCGCCGAAGTAGCCCGCCGTAGTGGTCGTCGCCTGAAAAAGTGGCGGCAACACGTTCGTATCGCTCGATCCGTCGTCGGCCCAAATCAGCCGTTGGTACGGGGATCCCTCGACCTCGAGCGGGAGCTTCGCGGTGGCAGCCACGTCGACAACGCCCGGAAGCTGCCGCAACCGCTCGATCGCTTCGCGGTAAAAGCGCGCGACGTCAGTCGGACCTTTGTAGCGTGTGGTCGGGAGAAACGTCCAGAACGTAAAAACGTTCGACTCATCAAAGCCTGGCTGTACGCTCCGGAGCCGAAGCACGCTTCGCGCAAGAACGCCGGAGCTCGCGAGCATCACGAGCGAGAGTGCGACTTCGAGAGCGACGAACGCCGCGCGCAGCCGCTGCGATGCTCGACCCGCGGTGCTGCTACGGCCGCCCTCGCGCAAAGCGCGAATCGTATCACTCGAGCGAATGCGTAAGGCGCCGATCGACGCGCTGATCAACGCAAACAGCGCGACGAACGCAAACGCAAAGAGCACGACGCTTGTGTCGACGCGAACCTCGTTGAGGCGTGGCAAGCCAAGCGGAGAGCTGACGACGAGTAGTCGCAGCGCAATCGCGGCGAGCCCGAATCCCAGCGAGCCGCCTAACGCCGCGAGAAGAATCGTTTCCGCCAGCAACTCCTGCCACACGCCCCACGTCGATGCGCCAAGCGCCGAGCGTACCGCGAATTCCCGGCGGCGCGCTTCGACGCGCACGAGCAGGAGCGACGCGACGTTGCTGAACGCGACGAGCACGAGCAGCGCGACCGTCGCCGCGAGCAACCATAGCACGCGATCGTAACCGGCGATGACGTCGTCCCGCAACGAATGCACTATAGGAGCGAGGCGCGTCTGCCTAACGGCGAGCGTCGTCGAGACGCCAGGCCGCTGTTCGGGATAGCGCTCTGCCAATTGCGGCAGAATGTGCTCGAGCTCGCGTTGCGCGGCTTCAGGCGTCACACCGCGTCGGAGGCGAGCGATTCCTGCGTCGGCGAAGCCGCCGACGTATTTCGGATTCACGGCGCTCGCCTCCGGTGCCCAGACCGGCGTGCGTGCTTCCGGAAACGCGAACGACGCCGGCATCACGCCGACGATCTGCCGGAGCTCACCGTCGACGTCGACGCGTTGCCCAATGATCTGTCGGCTGCCGCCGAATCGCGTTCGCCAGAGCCGCTCGCTGATCATGAGCACTGGAGGCGCGCCGTCTTGTGCGTCGGCGTCAGCGTAGAGGCGGCCGAGGAGCGGTTTGGCGCCGAGCACCGAGAAGGTCGATGCTGTCATCCAACTCACGCGCACGCGTTCCGGAGGAAGAGCGCGATCGGGATACGTGAGCGTAGCTGCAAGTGAGATGTAGACGCCCATCTCATCGAAGGACTTGGCGGCGTCACGATACAGATTGTATGTGCCTGGTGCCTGCTTCGCGATCGCGACCCCGAGACCAGGCATCGTGTGCCACAGCCCCGCGAGTCGATTGCTATCGGGATAGGGCAACGGTCGGATGAGCACCGCGTTCACGAGGCCGAAAACGGCACAGGCCGCGCCGGTCGCCAGTGCGATCGTCGTGATGGTCGCGGCGGTGAAACCGCGTGCACGCAAGAGCGATCGGATTCCGTAGTGGAAGGGATTCATGACTCATTGCTCCATCGTCCTAGGGCAAACACGCATATGGCCCTTGTCCTTACGTTCGAGACATCCAGATGAATCTCTCGGCCACTCGTCCGCTGAGTCTTCTGGGTCAGGGGAATTGAGTCACTGGTGTGTCCTCAGATTGGTCATTCTCCACATTGGTTTCCAGGGGGCACCTGAGGGCGGTAGCTCGATCTTCGAGGCACTTCGTAGGATGACGCACTCGACTGGAGAGAAACGATGACAAAGATCTCGCCATCGGCAGTGGCTGACGCGAGTCGGTACGAACTTCTTTACGCTCTACGGTCGCTTCGCCGGAGTCCCTTGTTCAGCGCCACGGTCATCCTGGTACTCGGACTGGGTATCGGCATGACGACCTCGATGTTTACAGTGTTCAAATCAGTCTTGCTGCAGCGGCTGCCGATTCGGGAGCAGGATCGCGTAGTTGAGCTCTCGGGAGTGGCGCGCGGCGCGGCAACGGAGTTTCCGATTTCGGTGCCGCAGTTCCATCGCTTCCATGCGCAGAGTCACGCATTGGAGGGCGTCGCCGCAATGGCGCACTGGCGGGTGATCGCGGCATCGATCCTCGATGGCGATCGAACGCTCTCGTTGCGACAGTCAGATGTGACAGACAATTTCTTCGACGTGCTCGGCGCCCGGCCCGCGCTCGGCCGACTCTTTCGCGCCGGTGACGCTCCCGAGTTTGATTGGACCGCTCCGAAACAGACTTACGCAGTCGTTCTGAGCTACGGAACCTGGCGGCGGGTCTTCGCCGAGGATTCCGCCGTGCTGGGACACCATCTGCACGAGCCGAAGTCGGATTTGGACATGGTTGTCGTCGGCGTCGCGCAGCCTGGGCTGGACTACCCTCGCGGCGTGGAGTACTGGCTGGCATTCAACTACGGCAGTCTCGACGTCATCGGACGGCTCGCGCGCGGCGCGACACCGGTTTCGGCGCGCGACGAATTTCTTGGATTCCTCAATCGCGATCCCGACTTCCTCGGCTATCTCGGATCGAACGCCCTTGGCGCTCAGGTGCACACGCTCGAGCAAACCATAACCAGCGAGGCGAAGCCCGTGCTGGTGATGCTCGCCGCGGCGGTCGCTCTGCTGATGCTGATCGCGTGTGTGAACGTCGGCAATCTGATGCTCCTTCGGGCCGCGGCGCGCTTACGTGAGATGGCGATTCGCCGCGCGATCGGCGCCAGCGTCACGCGGCTCGTCAGGCAGCTGTTCACCGAGAGTGTTCTGCTGGCGCTCGGCGCGGGTATTCTTGGCGTCTTCTTCGCCGGCCTCTTCATCGATGCGCTGGTACGACTGGCGCCGGCTGGGCTGCCGCGGCAGGATCTGATTACGGTCGCTGGGTGGCCGTTGGCTGTCGCGGCTGCCGTTACCGTCATGACCATCGGCGTCTTTGCCATTATCCCGTCGCTCGGCGCGCTGCGCTTCGACTTGTCGTCTCCACTGCATGGCGGCGCACGCTCGGGAACACAGGGTCGCACGCTCGTCAGGGTTCGAGCGGCACTCGTCAGCTTGCAGATTGGTCTTGCCGTGATCGTCCTTGCTGGTGCTGGATTGCTGCTTCGGAGTTTCCAGCGATTGACTGACCTGAACACGGGATATTCGACCGATCATCTCACGTTGCTCTCCGTCTCCTTTCCATGGGTGAAGGTCATCGCGGACTGCCGACCCCACGCGACCTCCCTGACGTCCGCGGACAGCGCGCGATGGACGCGCTGCGACAACGAGACGAACTTCAACTTGCACGATCGCGTCATGGCGCAACTTCGCGGCGCGCCGCAAATCGTCAGCGTGTCGCCGACGGCCGCACCGCCGTTCCTCGGCTCCAACGTGTGGTTGACGAAGATCGTCGCCGAGCAACAGTCGGAATCCGATGCAAAGACGAACCCCTTTTTCGGCTACGATCTCGTCGGCACGGAATACTTTCGCACGCTCGATCTTCCGATTGTGAAGGGCCGTGGATTCACAGATGCTGATCGGGAAGGATCCCCGGCGGTCGCGGTGGTCACCGAAGGCGTTGCCCACCGGCTCT
Organism: Gemmatimonadaceae bacterium; assembly: GCA_036496605.1. Taxonomy (NCBI): domain Bacteria; kingdom Pseudomonadati; phylum Gemmatimonadota; class Gemmatimonadia; order Gemmatimonadales; family Gemmatimonadaceae; species Gemmatimonadaceae bacterium. The sequence continues at coordinate 129,836 of DASXKV010000025.1, forward strand.
GGCCGAATCAGGATGTCATTGGGAAGCGGTTCCACGAACCTGGGCGCGTCGATTCCCTCGTCACGATCGTCGGTCTCACTCCGGATCTGCACTTTCGGGAATACCGCGAGGCGACGCCATCGGTATTCAGGCCATACCGTCAGGTATTCGCGCAGGGGTATTTCGTGGTGAAGACGCGCGGCTCGCCCGATGGCTCCCTCCGCGCCATTCGCGACGCCGTGCGAGACGCGGGCGCTGGCACAACATTCGTGAGTGCGAAATCGATGGATGATCTCATCGCCCCGCAGCTTGCCGCGCCGCGGTTTCAGACTCTTCTCATCTCGCTCTTCGCTGGTGCCGCACTCGCGCTCGCGGCGATCGGTCTCTATGGCATCACGGCATCCGCCGTCAGTCACCAAACGCGTGAGCTGGGCATTCGCCTCGCACTCGGCGCGACGCCGGGCAGCTTGCGCCGCATGGTGCTTGGCCGAGCGATGACGGTCGCCGGTACTGGCGCGGCGGTTGGTCTCATGGTCGCCATCGGTGGACTGCGCATGCTCCGGGCGATGCTGTTCGAGATCAGTCCGTACGATCCGTTCACGCTCGCCGCAGTGACTCTGTTGTTGCTCGCGATCGCGTTGGTCGCGGCGTATGCTCCGGCGCGGCGCGCGACTCGCATCGATCCGGCGCGGGCGTTGCGCGCCGAGTAGTGACGGCACGCGATCTATCCCCCGCATGCCGCCAGGAGCGACTCGAGTGCGGCCCGATAGCGCATCTCGTCTTCCGGCATGAGCGTTCGCTCATCATGACCACCGGCCACGTCGAGTACCATCGCTGGGCCACTGTAGGCGTCGATCACCCGGTGCTGATGCTCCGGCGGGACTACCCGATCGGCGCGCGACATGAGAAAGAGGGCGGGACAGTGGCATCGAGATGCATTGGCGAGTGAGTCGAGGTCCGGTGGAACCGCGTCCGCGAACAGAGACGAGAGGCCGAACGTACGTCGACGGTAACTCTCCTTCAGAAGCTCGCGCAACGGCATTGGGTTGCGGAGCACGAGAGCGCATGCGTCACCGCCGCTATGCGCGCCGACTGCCGACAGCGCCGCCGTCGTACCAATGCTCTTGCCGCAAACTACCAGAGGCTTCCCGCCCGCAATGTCCTGGCATGCGACACCACTTGTCGCGCGCTCGACGCGAAGCGCGTCAGATCCGGAGGGCCCGTCGTGCGGCCAAAACCGGGGGGATTCATCGTCCACACCTCAGACGCGACATTCGGTAATCGATCCGCTGGATCGAGAGTGGCCAACTCTGCTCGGCCGCGACTACCGAGGAATCGCACGATGTACACGTCGGTCGCGCGCCTGCCTGCCGGCCGATAGGTCTCGCGACAGAGTTGAATCCTGCCCCAGTCCGTGGCCAACACCACTTCGTCCTTGTGACACGGCAGATAGACTTGAGAATGCTTGAACAAGACACGGCTGAGGAGGCGCGAGCGCATGCGATGTAGTATGCCACTGGAATAGCGACAATGGCAGATCAGGACCTCGCGCGTTGGCTCGCGACACTGCCTGACGATTGGACGCGCGGCGTCGATCTCTCAGTGATCGAGCGAGTGTACCGCGCGTATCAGTCGCCGGGGCGACACTATCACACATGGGAGCATGTCACCGCGTGCACGGAGCAATTGCGCAGCGTCGCATGCGAGCGCCCGCGCATTGTCTTCTTGGCGCTGCTGTTTCACGACGCTATCTACGTTGCCGGCCGTAGCGACAACGAGGTGCGCAGCGCACAGCTCGCGTGCGACGTGCTTGGAGCGAATCAGTCGCTGACGAAGGAGGAGCTCACGACCATCGAAGGCCTGATTCTGGCGACGAAGAATCACCACGCGCGCATTGGCGTGGGCGGCCTGGACGAAGCGGCGCTTCTCGACATCGATCTTAGCATTCTCGCCGCGCCGCGCGATGAATACATGCGATATGCGCGACAGATCCACGACGAGTGGGTGCCCGCAGTCGCGTCCGACGCCGAGTTTCGTATCGGGCGCGTCGTGTTCTTAAGTCGCGTGCTCGCGGCGCCGCACGTGTATCTCACCGCGAACGGTCAGCGACGATGGAATCAGGCCGCGCGGGACAACATGTTGTGGGAGCTGGACACCTTACGGCAGCAACAAAGCTGGGTCGAGCGGATCGTGTTGCTCATTCAGCGACTGATCGCGACGTTCAGCAGGCATTCCGTTTAACTTGAGCACTGCGGGCACGGACTAACTTCGTCAACTTTCGCGTCGCTGATCGGATTCGCTGGCGAATGAGCCGCCGAGACTGATAAGATTCCGCGTCACGACCTGCCAGACGCAATTTGCTTTTTTCGCCACGACTCGAGTAACGCCATGGGATACGTCGACACACAGCTCTTCATCAACGGCACGTGGCAGGAGCCCGCGGAAGGCAAGACGCTGCCCGTCGTGAACCCGGCGACTGGCAAGGAAATCGGCCGGGTCGCTCACGCCAGCCGGCCGGATCTCGAGCGCGCTGTCGAGGCGGCGCAGAAAGGCTTCAATGTGTGGCGCGAGATGCTGCCCTCGGAGCGGAGCAAGATCATGCGCAAAGCGGCCGCGCTATTCCGCGAGCGGGCGGCCGAGATCGCGCCACTGCTCACCCAGGAGCAGGGCAAGCCGCTCGCCGAGGCGAAAGCCGAGACACTTGCCGGCGCCGACGTCATCGAGTGGTTCGCGGAGGAGGGCTTCCGCGTTTACGGGCGAATCGTGCCTTCGCGCGCGAGCGTCACGATTCGGCAGATGGTGCTGAAGGACCCCGTCGGCCCGGTCGCGGCATTCACACCGTGGAACTTTCCGATCAACCAGGTGGTGCGCAAAGTCTCCGCCGCGCTTGCCGCTGGTTGCTCGATCCTCGTCAAGGCGCCTGAAGAGACGCCCGCCGCGCCCGCGGCGCTGATCAAGGCGTTCGCCGACGCCGGGCTGCCGCCAGGCGTGCTCGGTCTCGTGTACGGCACGCCGGCCGAGATCTCGAGCTACGTCATTCCGCATCCCGTCATTCGCAAGGTCACTTTTACTGGTTCAATCGCGGTCGGGAAGCAGCTCGCCGCGCTTGCCGGCCAGCACATGAAGCGCGTGACGATGGAGCTCGGCGGCCACGCCCCGGTGATCGTGTGCGAGGACGCCGATATCGCACTTGCCGTCAAAGCGGCTGGAGCGGCGAAGTTCCGGAACGCGGGCCAGGTTTGCATCTCGCCCACCCGCTTCCTCGTACATCGGTCGATCGTTGCCGATTTCGCCGCCGCACTCGCCGAGCACGCCAAGGAGCTGAGGGTGGGTGATGGCCTGGCCGAAGGGACGCAGATGGGCCCACTCGCGAACCCGCGCCGCATCGATGCGATGACCACCTTCACGGAGGACGCCGTTAGAAAGGGCGCGAAGCTACTCACCGGCGGCCAGCGCATTGGCGACGCTGGCAACTTCTGGCAGCCGACTGTCCTCGCCGACGTGCCGAAAGAGGCGAAGATCTTCAACGACGAGCCGTTCGGCCCGGTCGCCGCGATCCAGCCGTTCGACACACTGGAGCAGGCGATAGCCGAGTCGAACCGGCTACTGATGGGCCTCGCCGGGTACGCGTTCACAAGGTCATTAAAGTACTCCGACTTGCTCGCGCGCAAGCTCGAAGTGGGGATGCTCTGGATGAACATGCCGGCGATGCCTTCGGCCGAGATGCCCTTCGGCGGCGTCAAGGATTCGGGCTATGGCTCCGAGGGTGGCCCGGAGGCGCTCGAGGCGTACCTCAACTCGCGCGCGGTGATGATACAGAACGCCTGATGGCCACCAGAACCGTTAGGCGTCAAGACGGCCCAGCCCGTTCCATGTTCCTCTTCACACGCCCGTTGGGCGGCGTCCTCCTCTGCGTCATCTGTCCCGTTCTGCTCCTCGCGCAGGACAATTACGAGATCCAGGTCTATGGCTCGGAGCTGGTACCGCGTGGGAGCACCATGGTCGAGCTACACAGCAACTTCACGCTCGCGGGCACGACCGTCCGCCAGAACGGGCTCTTACCGACGCAGCACGTATTGCACGAGACGCTCGAGATCACTCATGGCTTCAGTGACTGGTTCGAGGTCGGCTTCTACGCATTCACGAGCACGGAACAGAGCACGGGACTGCAGTGGGTGGGCGATCATATCCGTCCTCGCATCGCGGTGCCAGCGAGTTGGCATCTTCCGGTAGGCCTCAGCTTATCGCAGGAAGTTGGCTACCAGCGCCGTCAGTTTTCCGCGGATACGTGGACCTGGGAGATCCGGCCGATCATCGACCAGCAGCTCGGTCGCTTCTATTGGTCGTTGAATCCGGCGCTCGAACGCGCGCTGGTCGGTGAGAATGTGACGGCGGGATTCGAGTTCGCACCCAATGCGCAGGTCATGTTCGATGTCATGCCCAAAGTGTCGACAGCGCTCGAGTACTATGGCTCTTTCGGACCGGTGACGCACTTCGACCCTTTTGTCGAGACGCAGCAGCAGTTCTTTTTCGCGCTGAATCTCGACTTCGGCCCCGAGTGGGAATTCAACGTTGGCCTCGGCGAGGGCACAACGCGCAACACCGATCATTCGATCGTGAAGATGATTCTCGGGCGTCGCTTCGGTCGGGGCGCGGAATAGACAAAACGACACATCACAACGTCGCCCGTATCCAGCGCGCAAATCGGTCGATGATCGACGACTGCTTCGGCAGTAGCTGCTCCAACTGCGCCGGCCGCTCGATCCACGTCGTCCGCGCCATCATGTAAAAGAGATCAACGAGGCCGGCGGCCGCCTGCGGGCCGGACACGATGAGCGTCGCCTCACCATCCGACATCAGCCCACGCTGATCCATGTTGTGTGAGCCCTCGGCGAAGTAGAAGCTCACGCGCTTCCGCTCCGCCGCCGGAATGCTGGCCTCGTAGCCACGCATCATCTCGTCGGTACGCCGTGTCGCCGCCGTGTCCACAGGCGGGTGAGTGTCACCTAATGACGCGGCGAACGTCGCGGTCTGCTGTGACTGCACGCGCATCGCGTCGGCGAGCATGACGTCCCACCCGGGTTGACGCAGCAGCGCCGCGATGGCCTCAGGCCGAGCGACGACCTGCGTCTTGCGGTGTGGTTGGGGCGGATGCTGCTTCTCGTCGTTGGCCATACTTGTCGCGTCGGGCTCGCTCGCGATCTGGTGCTCCACCTGACTCAGCACGGCGAGCGTCTTGTCGTCGAACGGAATCAACTCGCGGATCCACGGGTAGCGCGCGAGTCCCGCGCGCACCTCGCGCAGGCGACCGGTCGCGTCGTCGGCGGTCGCGTGCGCCGCGAAGAGGCCGATGTGCAGATCCCCGCCGCTGTGACGGATCGCCGTCGTTAGGCTGTCCCGGATCGCGAGGAGCCGGAGCAGTACGTCGTGCGCGCGCGCCATCGCCGGCGCGTCGGAAATCGGCGCGTTCGGCAGCGCCGGCGCGATGATCTGGACGCGCACGCCACGCGCTGCCGCACCGGCGAGCATGCCGGCCCACGTCTCGCTCATCCAGAGCTGGTCCGGCACGATGATCATCGCGCCGGGCTGTGTGAGGTTGTACAACATCGCGCGCGCGACGGACGACTTCTTGGCGCCGAACCCGACCTCATTGTGCACTTGCAGGGCTCTTCCCACGAAGTCGCCGAGGTTCGCCTCTCGTTCTTCCACCCGCTTGCTCGCCACGGCTCGCAGCGGGGCAGGGATGTCGCTCTCCGAGTAGCCGTTGCGTCGCAGTGCGCGTCGAAGAGCGGCGCGCGCCTCCAACGTTGCAGGACCGCTCAGGCGGAACCCGCGGTCCTCCCACGTCGCGCTGGAGTACACCTCACCGATGCCGATGCCCATCACGAACACGGCGCCGCGATTCGGCTCCGCCTCGTTCACGTCGTAGAGCACCAGCTTGCGGTGATCCCGCATGACATTGTCGGGTGTAAATGGAATTCCCGGGATGATGTGCCCACTACGAAACGAGAAATCGGATTGATTGCCGACGTTCACGTGGACCTTGATGGTCTCGTGCAGCCAGCGCTTGGCGTCGCCGCTTGCTTTCGCGTCCTGCTGCAGACGGCGCGAGCTCGCGACGGCAGCGAGCAGATCGCGCTGGCGATCGCGCAGATGCCGTTCGCGCGTGCCGTCGTCGCCCTGGATCCGCATCTTCGCGCCGAGCGGGTCCTCGAGGATCGAGAGCCAGAGACGCCCATCGGAGACTTCGTAGAAGTACTGATCGTGCAGGATCATGTACATCGGGAAGACGCCGGTGCTGTCATAGCGCCTAACGGCCGCCGTGAGGGCGGGGAGGTACGCGTCCGCCACCATGACGTAGCCGATGTTGTCGATGGCACGCGTGACATACTGCCGCCCCATGAACTCATGCGTCCAAAGCACGTGATACTGCCGAGCGGCGAGAATGGAACGCGCGATCTCGAGCGGAAGATCCGTGCTGCGCATGTATGTCAGCGCGTTGCCGTCGGTGAACGGGTGACCAACCACTCGGCCAATCAGCGAGTCCACCTCGATCTGGTCGTCGTACTGGTCGAACGTGAGCGCGAGATCCATCGGCAGCCAGAGGAGCCGGGAATCGTGCGTGCCGTTTATGAGAGTACGGATCGGGGCAGTGACTGCCGCGAGCCACGCAGCGAACGCGGACGTCGCGCCGGGCCGCGCGGCGAGCGGGATGCCTGACGAGTCGCTGAGCCATCGCTCGAAGTCCGCGGTGGCGCCGCCGGCGAGTCGTGGCAGATCCACCTTCTTCACGCGCCCGAACACCGAGTCAACCGGGATGAGTATGCGGTCGAGTACCGCGATGCGGGCGCGTCGCGCAACCGGCGCGCACTCGCTGCTGTCGAGCTGCACTCGAAACAGCTGCTCGAGCGCAATGCGCGACCGGTCCATAGCGGCACGATAGCTCGAGGCGTGCGAGGCGCGAATCGCGTTGTCGCCGTAGAGATCCGAGTAGGCGGCGATCACGCCCGACGCTGACTCGATGTCGCGCGCCAGCTGCTGGGTGGTGGCGTCGTGCGCCGCGATTGGTTGCACCGGGGGACGTGGAGGATCCGGAATCTTTACGCTGGTCTCGCGCGGTCGAGTGCGTCCGGCGAGCGGCTGGAAAAGGGGCGCAGTGACGCCGATGCGTATTGTTTGCCCACGTGCGGGCAACCAGTCCAGGCGCAACATGGAGCCGCGGCCGAGGAGGCCGCCGCGGCGGATCGCGCTCTGCCAGCTCAGGATGGTGTTGAAGTGGTGATGTCGGATGTCCCAGTCGGTGCCGACGCTGGTCGCGAGCATTCGTGAGGTTGCCATCGCGCGAACGCCCGCGTCCTCGGTGCCGGCAATGGTGCCGTATCCTTCGAGCGTGCCGCCGATGATGCCCAGCAGCGGATTGAATGCCTCGACCGGCGGCTTGTTGAGCGAATGGAAAACACCATAGCTGAACGTTGCGCCCGAGCGATATCCCTGAGTGTAGGCCGCTCCCTGTGCGGTGAACTGCTGTCGCCAGATCGGCGGCTGTCCGATCGAAAAGACGGGGGCCGGAGGCGGCGCGAATTGGGCCGGATTCGAAAGGGCCGGACTCGCGGTCTGGCCTTTCAGCGCGCCGGCGTAGAACGCAGCGAGCGTGCCGAGCAGGACGCTCGCTTTGAGTATGCGGATCATGGCCGGCTCAAGGGCAATCTTTATGCAAACCCAAGAGAAACGGCGCTGATTCAAGCGAGATCCAAAGGCGCGATGTTCTGGTTTCGGCGAAAGCGATTCGCGGAGTCGTACTTCGCCTTCACCTGGGCGAGCCGCGCGTAGTTGTCGCCGTACGCCTCGCGCACGCGAGCCCCATCGTCCTCGGCGAGCGCGTTGACATAGACGAGGCGTGCCGACCACGGATGCATCGCCCGGTTGAAGTTGCGCGTCCAAGCGACATTCCGCGCATCGTCCTTCGCATCATCCCAGAGACTGAGCATGACCAGGTCGAACGCGTGGCACCGTGCCGGAAACGCAGTCGCGTTAGGCGCGACTCGCGTCGCGGCACCGTGCGCATGCTCGAGCTTGACTATGCTGCGAGGCGACGCGCGTGCCGCGGCACACTCTACGAACGTGTCGATTGCCTCGTCCGGAAGCGCCCTCAGAAATGTCGACTTCCAGTAACTGCGAACGCCGAACGGCGTTCCCGCGTCGAACATCTGCTGCATCGACACGTACGGCATGCGAGTGACGAGATCCGCCACCGGTGATCCAAATGCGCGGAGCGGCGCGAGAACCCGCTCCCCCTCGTCGAGACTGGGACCACTGTAGGCGGGGATCAGGGCTATCAACGGCGCGCCGTCTGGACTCGTGATCGCCGCCGCAAAGACAGTCAACTCGTCAGGCGCACCAGCCATCACGAAGTCGCGATAGTGGCGCAGGACTTCGGCGGCTCTCGTGAATGGGTGGAGAATCATTCCCGAGATGACGGTGGTCACGGGGTGCAATCGATACGTAATCGACGTCACGACGCCAAAGTTGCCGCCACCGCCTTTGAGCGCCCAGAACAAATCGGAATGCTCCTCTGCACTCGCGGTCAGTCGCTCGCCGTCCGCCGTTATGAGCGAGTACGCAATGGTGGTGTCGCAGGTCAGGCCGCAGCTTCCCATCAGCCATCCCACGCCGCCGCCAAGGGTGAGTCCAGCGATGCCCGTCGTCGAGTTGATGCCGCCGGTCGTCGCCAAGCCATGAGCCTGCGTGGCCGCATCGAACTCGCCCCACGTGAGTCCGGTTTCACTCGTCGCGGTCCGCGCAATCGGATCTACGGTGATCCGCTTCATCCGCGACACATCGATTACAAGTCCGTCATCAACACTTGCCAGGCCGGCCACGTTGTGGCCACCGGCACGGATCGCGGGATACAGCTCCTCGTGCGCCGCGAAGTGCACCGCGGTCGCGACATCATCAGCGGTTACACATCGGACAATGGCCGCCGGCCTGCGATCGATCATCCCATTCCACAGTCGCCGAGCGAGGTCGTAGCCTTGGGAGGTAGGCGTGAGGATGTCGCCGCGAAGCTGTGACCGCAGAACCTCGAGGTTCATGAGTACATCGGTAATCGCGAATTAGCGCGGTTCGAGAGTGGCCCAGAAGGACAAGAGTATGGGGCGCCGGCGCTGCCGGAAGGTCACCTGGGCACGTGGTTCACAAATTGGACTTGCCATCCTTCGTCGGCCGGCCGACCTTCGCGTCATGACCGACTACGGGCAGTTTTGTCCCGTGGCGCTCGGCGCCGAAATCTTCGCCGAGCGCTGGACGCCGCTCATCCTGCGCGAGCTGCTCATGGGCGGCCGGCGATTCAGTGACATCCAGCGTGGCGTCCCCAGAATGTCCAGAAATCTGCTGACGCAGCGGCTCCACTCACTGCGGAGCAGCGGGATCATCGAGCAGCTACCCGCGGAGGGCGGTCACGGCTACGAATATCGTTTGACCGTCGCTGGTCGCGAGCTCAGTACGGTGATCGACGCGCTCGGTAATTGGGGCTACCGGTGGGCGAGTAAGGACCTCACGGCCAAGGATCTCGATCCCGACTTCCTCATGTGGTCGCTACGAAGGATGGTTCGGATCGACGCACTCCCCGACGAGCGCGTCGTGCTGCTCTTTCGATTCCGTGGACACAAGGACCGCGCGTACTGGCTGGTGCTGCAGCGTCCCGAGGTCGACCTCTGCCTCTTCGATCCCGGGTATGAGGTGAGTCTGGAAATCGAAGCCGAAGTCGAGGCGCTCGCTCGTGTATGTCTCGGTCACCTCGAGCTGCACCAAGTCATGCGCGATGGCGGCGTCGAGGTACACGGCGCGCCGCGTCATCGCAACGCATTGCCGAGCTGGCTCGGCGTCACCCGGTTCGCGGCCATGGCCAAGGCAGCGAGCGCCGTTTCACGATGACTTCCTAACGGTTCACTTTTGGGGCTGTTCACAATCGCTCATCCGGCTCTACTCTCGTCTCCTCGGATTTCCGCATGTCATGAGCGGGGAAGCGAAGCTGAGCACATGCACCGAGGCATTGTTGCCGCCGCTCGGTCATCAGCATGGGAGGCGTATCATGTGGAGGCAGCTCAATCTGGTAAGCGTCGCTGCAGTTGGCCTGTTGGCCGCCGCGTGCGCGGATAATCGGGCCCCAACCATCACCGGACCGCAGTCCTCCGCACGCACGCAAGCCGACATCGATGCCACGAACGTCGCGAAATCATCCGTAGCCGATTTCGACGCCGTGGTGCCGTCCGCCTACTATCAACTCTCGCTCGACTTCACGAAAGAGACGGCGGGCATCACGCCACCGGTGCAGGCACGCGCGTTCGGGTACATGGGTCTCGCGCTCTACGAGTCGCTCGTCGGTGGCATGCCGGACAATCGCTCGGTGGCGAGTCAGTTGAATGGCATCGGTGCACTGCCGGGCGCGAAAGGAGTCCCGTACTCCTGGCCGCTCGTCGCCAACGCGGCGCTCGCGGAAGTGATGCGAGGCCTCTGGGGCGACAAGACGAGTCGAGCTGCCGGCAACATCGCCGATCTAAACGCGCTCGAGGCCAGTCTGGCGTCGCAGTACGCTGCCGGCGTGCCGCCTGGCCTGGCGATGCTGTCGAGACAGTTTGGTCGCTCGGTTGGTGCGGCGGTCTACGCGACTTCACGAGACGACGGTGCCGATGAATCGTACCTGACGAATTTCCCCACGACATACACGCCGCCAACGGGTCCAGGCTTGTGGGTGCCCACCGCGCCGGGCCAACTGGCGATGCAACCATTCTGGGCAACAAAGGTCAGGACATTCGCGCTCTCGAGTGCCGCCGCGTGCGACCCGGGCCCTCCTCCGGCGTACTCCGAGCAGCCCGGCTCGGCGTTCTACAACGAGGCGAATCTGGATTACCAGCTGTCGAAGACTCTCACGCCCGAGCAGATCACCATCGCGCAGTACTGGGCCGATGGTCCGGGGTCCATCAGCGGACCTGGCCACGCGCTGGCGATCGTCAACGAGGTGATCGCTCAGCAGAACGCGAATTTGGCCACGGCCGCGGAGGCGTACGCACGTGCCGGGATCGCCGACGCCGACGCGCTCACCTCCATCTGGCAAGCGAAATACGAATACAATCTGATTCGTCCGGTCAGCTACATCCGACGGGTGATCGATCCAACGTGGAACACGCTGCTCGCCACGCCGCCGTTTCCGGAATACGTGTCGGCGCACTCGGGCCAGTCAGCTGCCGTGCTGACTACCCTCGAGACTGTGTTCGGCGACAACGTGCCGTTCGTGGACCACGCGCACGACGCAGACGGCTTCGCTCCACGCTCCTTCGACCACATCTTTGCCGCCGCCGAAGAAGCGGGAATTTCACGGCTGTATGCTGGAATCCACTTTAGCTCTGGAAATCTCAACGGACGCGCGCTCGGTCGCTGTGTGGCGGCGCGGGTGAACTCACTGAACTGGCGCCGCTGAGATCAGCAGCCCGGTTCCGAGCCTCCAGCGCTCTCGCCTGGAGGCTCGCGTCGGACGATTTCATTGCTAACACATCCTTCTGCTTTTGTGTCTTTGGGGGGACGCCGCCGCCGGTATATTCTGCCACGTGACCGCTAACACACTGGTTGGCACATGGGTCATCTCCGGAGACATGGCATCCGATCGCGGAGCTCCGGCGACCCCTGCCGCACTCGTCCAGCCGACGGATGCGCGACTGATCGTGGAGGCGGCTGCGGGTGATCGGACAGCATTCGAGATCCTGGTTCGACGCCATTATCGCGCTGCTTACGCGGTCGCCCTTGCGCGCAGCGGCAATCGCGCCGACGCCGAGGATCTCGTCCACGATGCCTTCATACGCGCGGCGGAGCGACTCGACAGGTGTCGGCAGCCCGACCGCTTCGTCGCCTGGCTCTGCACCATCGTTCGTAACCTCGCGCACAACCTGCGGGCGCGCGATTCCCTGCGACGGGCGACTGTACTCCCCGACGACACCGCGAGCCGCGAGGACAGCCCCGACCGGAAGGCGCAGCTCGCGGATCTGCGCGAGCAACTGCAAACGGCCCTCGCGACGCTCCCCGTGATCCAGCGCGAGGTCGTGCTGCTGCACGACGTCGACGGCCGCACGCACGAGGAAATTGCGGTAATCGTCGGCACGACGAGCGGTATGTGCCGGCAACATCTCTTCAAGGCGCGGAAGCAACTGCGTCACCTTCTCGCTGGACCGAACGGTCCGGAGCTTCCCGATGCTTAACGACTCACGTCCCGACGACCGCATCGATCTCTCCGTCCTCGACCCACTCCGCGACGACGGGAGGGGGAGCCTCGATGCACGAGCGGCGATCATCGCGCGAGATGCCATGGATGCGCGCCAACGGCTGCTGGCAGCCCGATCCGTCGAACGGACGAGCGTCGTGAGCGCGCTCATGACATATGCGCTGCCGACGATGCTCGCGGCCGGCCTCATTCTCGCCGTCGCGCTATCCGCCGTCGTGCGGACGCCGGCGGCGGCGGTCCGTCAGGTATCCGCGGCCGAGGCGATGGGCATCCCGCGCCGACTCACCGACATTCTGCAGTCGACGGGCACGCCGTCGCTCGTCGAGCTCGGAGCCGCGCTGAGCGTATCCGCCTCACGATGAGCAACTGCTCATGACCCCACGCCGCGACCGACTCGGCGCCCTCGCCCTGCTCCTCGTCTCGTTCATCGCTGGCGGGGCGGCGGGCGTCGCCGCCGATCGCGCCTGGTGGCGTCCCCGGGCCGAATTGCGCGCCGAGGATCCTCGCCGAGCGCACGACCGGCAACCGAGCGACGGGCCGGAGCTCGAGCAGATTCCGACGCCGCTCGAGAAGCTCGATCTCACCGACGAGGAGACGCGCCGCTTGCACACGATCGCACGACGTTGGCGGCCACAGGCCGCGACCGCCGTGGCCCGCATTCGGCCCATCGTCTCGGACCTCGAGAATGATATGTTCGCCGAGATGCTCTGCGCGATCTCGAAGGACAAGCAGGATCGCTATCTCCATGCACTGCAGGATGGTGACGCCGATTCGGTGATGATCGCCAAGCGCTTCCGGCTCATACGCACGAATCGATGCCCACCTGAGTAGACAATTCCGGCCTTGCGGTAAGCCGCCGCGCTAACACGTCGCCGGCATTTCGTGTCTTGATGGCGAACATTCGTCGAGACACCAATGACTCGCTCCATCATCGCGGCGCTCGCGTTGATTTCGATGGTCACGCCTAACGAATCATCGGCGCAACAGCCGCAGCCAGCGCGACACGAGATCGTGCGTGGACGGGTCCTGGGCGACAGTGGCGTCCCGGTGCGCGGAGCGGATGTCGTCGTGACTCGAACGAGCGACGCAGCCGCGCAGCCGACCGTATCCGACGGCGCGGGCGCCTTCTCGACTGATTGGCCGGCGGGCACCGGCGACTACGCGCTCCGCGTTTCGGCGCCCGGCTTCAAGGCGAATACCGCGCACCTCATGCGTCAGGGCACGGACACCGTCATCGTCGCCGACGTTCGGCTCACGTCGTCCGTGCAACGTCTCGCGGCGGTCATCTCGCGCGCGAATCGGACAGTTCCGGATCGCGATCCGGCGTCGTTCGACGTTGCTGCCGTCGGCGGAATGGTCTTCATGCAGAACGTGGCGCGACGCCTCGCACCCGATCAAGCCGGTGATCTGATGGCGGGTGCGAGTCTGCTTCCGGGGGTGGCGCTCACACCCGCTGGGATCTCGATCGGTGGGCTACCGGGCGGCCAAAACTCGATCACCCTCAACGGCCTCGCCTTCTCCGGTACGGACGTGCCGCGCGACGCGATCACGCGCGTGCGCGTTCAGGCATCGTCGTACGATCCGTCGATCGGGTGGTACAGCGGCGCGCTGACCGCAGCCGATCTCGTGATCGGCGATCAATTCACGTCGCGCTCGGGACACCTAACGACGGACGCGCCCTTCCTCCAATACAACGACCCGATCTCTGCGCGCCTCGGCCAACGGTACACGAACTTCAACGGCAGTCTCGGCGGCAACGGCCAGCTTGTGGACGATCGCTGGGCGTACAATTACGGACTTCAGGGCGGTCGCCGTGCGTCCACCCTATCGGCGACGCTTCTCGACGCCGGTCCGGACGTGCTGCAACATGCGGGCGTCGCGGCCGACTCGGCGGCGCGCCTCCTCTCCCTCATCGGGGCCGCCGGTGTGCCCGTGTCGTTAGGCATGATCCCGTCGGGAACTGTCGACGAGAATGCCTCGTTCATCGGGCGGGTCGATCATGCCCCGTACGACTGGATCACCCTCACGCCCGCGCCGACGACGTACGGTCTCCAGGCGTACGCCAAATGGAATCGCGCGGACGCCCAGGGCTTCACGCCGATCGCAACGCCCGCGCACGGCGGCACGAGCGGGCAGGACATCGGCTCGCTCACGGCGCTCGTGAGCAGCGTGTTCGGCCAGGGCTATCTCGCCGACCTGCGTTCCTCGGTGACGGCGGTGCGAAATACGACCGATCCGTACGTGGCACTCCCGGATGGCCGGGTCCTCGTCGGCTCGACTTTCCCCGGCGCGACGGACGGGCTCTCGACTCTCCAGTTCGGCGGCAACGGCGCTCTCTCGACGATTCAGCGGAACTTCCGCTGGGAGACGTTGAGCAGCCTGCAGCTCTATCCGCCGGGCGCGGCGACGCATCGCCTCAAGCTCGCCGCGGACGTCCGATTCGATGCCTACTCCCAGGACCTAACGAGTAACCGCTACGGCACGTTTACCTACAATTCGCTCGCCGACCTCGCCGCGAATGAGCCGTCGTCGTTCACGCGAACGTTGTCGTCGCCCTCCACGAGCGGCGGCGAATGGAATGCCTTCGTCGCTGCTGGTGATCTCTGGCGGATCAACCCCAATTGGCAGCTCATCTACGGTGTGCGCGCCGAGGGAAATGCATTCACGTCCCGACCGATGCTCAACCCATCGCTCTCGTCCGCGCTCGGCATTCGCAATGACCACGCGCCGTCGAGCCTCGCACTCAGCCCGCGGCTCGCGGTGAACTGGCAAGATGGAAAGGGCAAGATC
Source organism: Gemmatimonadaceae bacterium (assembly GCA_036496605.1). NCBI lineage: Bacteria > Pseudomonadati > Gemmatimonadota > Gemmatimonadia > Gemmatimonadales > Gemmatimonadaceae > Gemmatimonadaceae bacterium. Next base: position 144,876 of record DASXKV010000025.1, read on the forward strand.
GTGCGCGCCGGCGTCGGGCAATTCCGAAACATTACCGACGCGTCGCTACTGGCCACTCCCACGGCGGCCACGGGACTGCCGGGATCCATCGTTCGACTCACGTGCGTCGGCTCGGCGGTGCCAAGCGCCGACTGGAGCGCCTTCTTGGCAGATCCGTCGGCGATCCCTCGCCAGTGCGTGGGAACGAACGGAAGCTTCGCCGACGCATCACCGGCGGTCCAGTACGTCGACCAGTCGTATCAGCCGACGCGCAGCTGGCGCGCGAACGCGGGCTATCAATCGAGCATCCTCAGAAATGTGTTCTCGATCGATCTCGTCGGCTCGCTCAATCTCGATCAGCCGGGGATCTACGACCGCAACTTTGCCGGAACGTCGACGTTCGCGCTCCAGGATGAGGGTCGGCCCGTATTCGTCCCCGCGGCTTCGATCGTGCCGGCTACCGGTCAGCTCTCACCGACGTTAGCGCGCCTAACGCCGGCATTCGGCCGCATCACCGACGTCGTCTCCGATCTGCACTCCATCAGCGAGCAAGCGGTGCTCTCGTTCCGTCCGCGCATCCCAACCACGGTACAGCGCTACTTCGGCGATGTGATTCTCGGATACACATTGTCCGACGTGCGTGCACAGCAGCGCGGCTTCGACGGCGCGGCGTTTGGCGATCCGCGCACGCGTGAATGGGCACGTGCCGATCTCGATGCGCGCCACATGTTCGTTTGGCAAGGAGTCTTCCGTCCGCTCGGCGACGGACGCATGCTGGCGTTCGTCTCGGGGCGGGCACAATCGGGCCTTCCGTTCACGCCCATGATCGCCGGCGACGTCAACGGCGACGGCCTGCCTAACGATCGCGCCTTCATCTACGCGCCAACGCAGGCGCCGGACACGGCACTGGCCAACGGGATGCGCACGCTCCTCACGTCGGCGCCGAGCAGCGTGCGCCGGTGCCTCGCCGCGCAGCTTGGGTACGGGGCGGCTCGCAACAGCTGCGAGGGGCCGTGGACCCAAGCCCTCAATATCGGCATGCGGCTGAGTGGTCAGCTCCTGCACACGCCGCGCATGGACGTGACGCTCAACGTTTCCAACCCACTCGGCGGGCTCGATCAGCTCCTGCACGGCCCGAACAACCTTCACGGCTGGGGGACGCCGTCGCTCCCCGACCCGACGCTGTACACCGTGCGGGGATTCGATCCGTCGGCCAGCCGCTTCATCTACGCCGTCAATCCCCGCTTCGGTACGACCGCCACGTCGACGGGGACGCTCCGCGCACCCTTCCGCCTAACGCTCGACGTGCAACTCGATCTCGCGCAGTCGGTCTCGGAGCAGCAGCTCGACCGTTGGCTTCGGCCGGGGCGCGCCGGGCGTGCGGGAGAGAAGCTGAGCGAAAGCGATTTTTTCCGGCGGTATCAGCGCACCGTACCCGATCCCTACGCGGAGCTGCTCCAGCAGTCGGATTCGTTGCTGTTGTCATCCGATGAAGTTGCCAGCCTCCAACGTGTAGACGCTGTGTACCGCGCGCGCGTCGACGCCATGTGGTCGAGCCTCGCGTCGTATCTCGCCGAGCTACCGGACCACTACGACTTCGACGCGGTGAGCCGCCGCACCGACCAAACGATCGACGATGTGTGGGAGCTAACGCGCGTGGATGTGCAGAAGAATCTCGAGGCGATCCTCGCGCCGGCGCAGACCGCGTTGCTCTCCGGTTGGTCAGGGATGCTCTTTCGCTCTCGGGATCGCGTCCACATTCGTCTGTCGCCGCGCGGTGGTTGACAAGAGACCCAATCCAAAGGTCCGCATGAGATCGAGCTTTGCCTATCTGATCGTGGCGCTACTCACGATTGCACCTTGCGCCCGCCTTGATTGCCAGGAGCCGGTGAAGCGTGCCGCGCTGAATGGCGAGTGGACCGGCACACTCATGCTCGACAACAGTCAACCGAGACTGGCCCTCGTCTTCGAGCTCACCGACTCGACATTTGCTGGGAAGGTGTACTCCGATGCCACGTTGATGGGAGAGATGGAGGACGGGTCGCTTGCCGGCAATCGCGTCCACTTCAAGCTCGGCCGGTTGGACTTCACTGGCGTGATCACGGGATCGCGAATGCACGTCGACCTCATCGTCTACAATGGATCGACTCGAACGCTTACGCTCGTCAAGACGCCAAGCCCCTGACGACTGTCGGTTACGGCGCGAGCACGGCAAGCACGAGTTGAGCGTTTTCGCGCGAGGTACCCTCGTAATAGAACACGAACACTTTGTGCGTCTTCTCGTCGACCGCACATGTGCGCGCGCCGCCACCGGTCGGAACCTTCTCAACGACCGAGAACCGATCCGGTGAATCTTCGTGAATCAGCGTCATCGTGCTGTCGGCGCGATTCGGGTTGAAGACGAGCTTCGTCGACGCATCGAAGCAGTTCTGATCGGCGCGGCTCGCAACGCGAACTCTGGCCAGTACGGTTCCGTTATCCGCGTTGACAACCACCATCTCGGTATCGCACGCCATGAAGAGACGCCGAGTTGCAAGATCCATCGACAGTCCCTGCGCTCGACCGCAGCTCGGGATGCGATAGGTGGCCTCGGTCTTGAGCGTTCGTGCATCGACGCGTTGCACGAATCCGGAGTCCTCGACGTTCAGAAACATCTTCCCCTTGCCGTCGGCGACGCCGGACTCCAGACCGTCGCCAATCGTCGACTTGGTGATCAGTTTTCCCGTCTTCATGTCGACGACCCACGCGTCCTTGCCCTCCCAGGTGAACGCGCGGTGCGTGACCGGCTCGTAGCGGATTCCGTCGCCCTTGGCATCGACGTGGCCAGTGACGGCGAGCGTCTTGAGGTTGAACACGACGCCATTCCGCACGAGGCCGCGATTGAGGTCCGGCGCGATCGCGTACCCACCGCCGCCGCCGGCCACGTGGCCGACGATCTTGTCATCGTCGACGTCGATGACGTTGTCGCCGAGCCCGTACAGTCTCCGGCCGGCCGGATCGATGATGACGTAGTCGGCACGTACCTTCCCGAGGTTGACGTGGTCGATAACGTGATAATGTCCGTTTTGGGCCGCCGCGAGACGGAACGCGGGAAGGGCGGCGAGCGCGCCAACGATGAGCGCGAAGGATCGTGAGCGTGTCATAAACTCTCGCAGGAAGGGAGGACGAATTTTGCCTAGCGACCCGTTCGATCGAGGTAGGGGTCGCTTTTGGTATGTAGTCGCCGAAGCTGTCGCCACGATGACAGCGACGCGACCGGATATGCCTCGGCCTCGTGAGACCGTCCGACTCAACTAATGAACGAACTTCGTCGACTTCCGAACGCCTTATCCCTGTCGCGGCTGCTATTGGCGGTTCTCTTCGTTCCAGCGGGACGAGGAGCTCGCGTCGTGCTGATTTGCGCCGCCGCAGCCAGCGACTTCTTCGATGGATGGCTCGCTCGACGAACCAACACGACGACGCGCTGGGGAGCGCTCGTGGATCCGATTGCGGATCGCATTTTCGTCCTGGTGGCCGTTGTTATGTATGTGCTAAACGGTGATCTCTCGCTGGCAGCGTCGCTGCTGCTCCTTGCACGCGATATTGCGACGGCTCTGGGCTTTTTCGTCGCCCGCGCCGTGCCCGGGCTGCGGGGAGTGGAGTTCAAGGCGCGCTTTCCGGGGAAGATCGTCACTGTGTTACAGCTGGTGACGCTGGTCGCACTCGTGGTCGGCGCACAGCCGGTGACACCATGGCTGATCGCGCTGGTTGGTCTCGCCTCGGCGTTCGCAATCGCGGACTACACGCACTTTCTCTGGCGCGCCCGAGCGAGATGATACCGGTCGGAGTGGTGGTTCAACCCGTCGGGGCCATTTTCACGGCATCGAAATAGTGGTTTTGCCCTTCGTCCTCGTACTCCCTGGTGAGCCGCAAACCGGCTGCAGAAAGGAGCCTCCGGTACTCCGTCCCGCCAAGCGACCGTGACTCCAATCCTGTCATCGCGTCGTTCCACACCAGTGGTTCAGTGCCAGCGCAAGATGTGAACAGCAGACGGCCGCCAATCACGAGTACGTCAGCGATGCGTTGGATGAGTCGCCGCTGCGCTTCAGGGAGAAGAAGGAACATGAGTCCCCACGCGACGACACCGTCGAACATCCGATCGAAGAACAACGATTCCTCCACGGATTCACACGCGACGGGTACGCCTGGCAGGTTGTCTTGGAATGCCTTCACCAACGATGGCGCTGCATCGATGCCATAGACGTTCAGCCCTTCGGTAATTAGAACTTTGGTAATGGGCAGGCCAGACCCGCAGCCTAGATCGACTACAGAGGACCCGCGGCGTAGCGTGCGCGCCCAATTGCGCACCGCACTCGCGCCGATACCGGTCGACGGCGCACGGCCACGACCCGCAAGAAAATCGGCAGCCACGCCTTCGTATCCGTTGGAAGAATCGCCCATGAGAGATGGCACCGTTGAGTGTAGCCCGTTGCGTTTCTAGAGCAGTACAACGAGGCGGCGGCGCGATCGAACCATGCGAGTGGTACCAACCTCCCGCGTTGGCTTGATCCTTTGTTGGCAAGGCTGTCGCACGTTGGCTCTTGATGCGTTCTTCTCCACGACGTAGGAAACGGAAGGGCCAGTCGACTTGACTGGCCCTTCGTCTACCTACGTCCATGTGAGACGTGCACCTGACGCCGGATCCTCATCGTTATGCCAACATCGCTTCTGGCGTGTAAGCTCCGCCTACACGCAGTCAACGACGCCGGCCACGCCTCGCGCTACCGAAAGTTTCCGCGCGACGAGTGCGGCCGAAGAAAAAGCCTAACGATTCACGGAGTCGCGGAATTCCGCGGTCCGCGGGAAGTCACTTCAGTAATCGCGACCGCGTCCGCCGCCTCTCCCGCCGCCGCCGCCACCACCACCGCGGCCGCTCGAGGGAGTCCCGCCGCCGAGTCGCGTCACGTTCTCCGCAGCCGGCCCCTTCTGGCCCTGCACCACGTCGAACTCCACGCTCTCCCCTTCGTCGAGCGACTTGAAGCCTCCGCCCTGGATTGCCGAATGATGGACGAACAAGTCCTTTCCCCCATCCTCCGGCGTGATGAAGCCGAATCCCTTGTCGTTGTTGAACCACTTCACCGTGCCTTTCATACGCATTGTCCTCTCTCCGTTCGTAACCCCGGTGCTCTTGCTGAGCGCGATCTTGCGGCATTCGAAACTAAACATCCCTTGGCCATGACGGAAATAGTTCCGAATGCGAGGGCGGCGCCGGTCCCTTGACCGGCTAACGGATCGGCATTACCTAACTGGCAGGTTAAGTAACCAGTCAGTTAGGTATGTCAGCCGATCCGCTGTCCCTCACCTTCGCAGCTCTCGCCGACCCGACCCGACGCGCTATCCTGGCGCGCTTGGCAGACGGCGAGTGCACCGTCAGCGAGCTTGCCAAGCCGTTCGCAATGAGCGGGCCGGCCGTGTCGAAGCACCTGAAGGTGCTCGAGCGCGCCGGGCTCGTCGGTCGCGGACGCGAAGCGCAATGGCGGCCTTGCCGCCTCCGGGCGGCGCCGATCAAGCAGATCGCCGAGTGGGCCGAGGACTATCGCCAGTTCTGGGACGCCGCGTACGAGCGTCTCGACGCGTACCTCAACCACCTGATGTCGGACGAGCAGGACGACGCCAAGGGAAGCCCCGCCGCGCAATCCGGTTGAGGTCAGCAGGGCGCGTCCAAGGGTGCTTCGTCATTGTGGCCAGACCGCTCCCGAGGTGGCCATAATGATCCAGGGTCAGCTCATCGGCGCGTATCTCGCGTCGATGGGCTGACAAAACGGAGGAAAATCACATGAAGATCAAGGTGACGAGCGTCTACGTCGACGACCAAGAGAAGGCACTGCGCTATTACACGGACGTGTTGGGCTTTGTGAAAAAGAACGACTTTTCGCAGGGGCCGTATCGCTGGCTGACGGTCGCTTCGTCGGACGAGCCTAACGGCACGGAGCTCCAACTGGCGCCGAATAACAATCCGGCGGCCAAGGCCTATCAGCAAGCGATGCTTCAGCAGGGCCAACCCGCGGCGATGTTCTACACCGACGACGTGAAGGGCGACTACGAGCGCATCAAGTCACGCGGCGGCGAGTTCACGATGCCGCCAACCGACGTGACCGCCTCGACCATCGCCATGCTGAACGACAGCTGCGGCAATCTCATTCAACTCGTGCAGCTGGCGCGCAGGTAGGGCCAGAAAACGTTACTCGAAGCCCCCTTCGAAACCTGGCTTCGCACGCCAATAGAACACTTGCGCGAGCGATTACGAGCTATCAGCCATCCTGGCGCCCGCGGACGGGTACTCTCCTAGTTGGCGGCGCGTCTCAGCGTTGAACTGGTCAATGGCTTCACTGAGAAACTGGAGCGATCGCGCGAGCTCGAAGATAGACATAACGGCGTGGTCGACTGACTGCCGTGATTCCTCGAGCGCGCTCCCCCTGCCGGACGCGATGGCACTATCAGAGCGCCCGCCAGCTGCAGATGGCTGGTCCCACTCCGGGCCTGAACGCTCGACTCGCATGCATCGAAATCTATCGAGGGGCGGCATCGCCAACCAAGGTCGAGCGAGCATCGCGATCAGTAAACCGATCCCGACGAGGATCCCTGCGATGAACCATACTGCGACGCGCTCCGCGTTGATCAAGCTCTGCGGCTCGCCTTGCGCGGCGCGCGTTATCGCTCTACGCTAGCCCGCTTACCCTCTTACACTCGACGCTGCCTCCATGCACCGACGCTCGCACGCACTGCTTGCGCTACTCTCCGCATTCGCCAGTCTGACGGCGTGCGCTTCCCATAACGCACAGAGCGCCGCTCCAGGCGCCGGCTCCGTCCAACCCGGCGCGTTCGACGTCGTCATCGAGAACGGCCGGATCATCGACGGCACCGGCGCGGCGTGGTTCTACGGCGACGTCGGCGTCGTTGGCGACCGCATCGCGCGCATCGCGCCGCCCGGCAATCTCCGCGGGGCCACCGCGAAGCAGCGGATCGACGCCCGTGGGCTCGTCGTTGCACCGGGATTCATCGACATCCAGAGCGGCTCGTACGGCAACTTCATCGGCAACGGCGACGGCCGCTCCGTCAGCAAGATCACGCAGGGGATCACGACCGAGATCATGGGCGAGGGCGGCACGCCCGCGCCGCTCAACCCCGCCACGCGCGAGACCGGCGGCTTCGCGTTAGGCAGCCGCGGCCCCGATTCGAGCTTCATGGGTGGGCACGGGTTCGCCGCATGGCTCGACGCGATGGCGCGACACGGCTCGTCGCCTAACGTGGGATCGTTCGTCGGCGCGGCAACCATTCGTGTCTACGCCAAGGGTGAAGCGCAGGGCGCGCCCACGCCGGCGGAGCTCGATACGATGCGCGCCGTGACGCGACGGGCGATGGAGGACGGCGCCTTCGGGATCGGCTCGGCGCTCATCTATCCGCCGGGGAACTACGCCACCACCGGTGAGCTGATCGAGATGGCGAAGGCGATGTCGCCCTTCGGCGGCATCTACATCACGCACATGCGCTCCGAGGGCGATCAGCTCCTCGAGGGAATCGACGAAGCGATTCGCATCGGCCGCGACGGCGGCGTACCGGTCGAGATCTATCACCTCAAGGCCGCAGGGAAGCGCAACTGGCCCAAGGCAGCACAGGCAATCGCGAAAATCGATTCGGCTCGGCGCGCCGGCCTGGACGTGCAAGCGGACATGTATGCGTACACGGCGGGCGGCACGGGCCTCTCCGCGTGCACGCCGCCCTGGGCTTCGGAGAACGGGAAGCTCATCGAGAACTTGCAGAACCCCGAGACGCGCGCCCGCATCAAAGCCGAGATGCTGAGTGAGCAGACGCCCTGGGAGAACCTCTGCTTTCTGGCCATGCCAGAGAACGTGCTGCTCTTAGGCCTGCGTCAGCCGCAGAATGCGCAATACATGGGCAAGCGGCTGTCCGAGGTGGCAAAGGCCATGGGGAAGGATTGGCCGGACGCAGTTATGGATTTGCTAATCGCCGAGCGTCAGCGGATCGGCACCGTGTACTTCCTGATGAGCGAGGACAACGTGCGACTGCAGCTCCAGCAGCCGTGGATCAAGTTCGGCACCGATGCCGGCGGCACCGACCCCGATAGCGCAAAGGGCACGCTCACGCACCCGCGCGCGTACGGCAATTTCCCGAAGATCATGGGCCAGTACGTCCGCGACGAGCACGTGATCCCGCTCGAGGACGCAGTGCGCAAGGCGACGTCCGCCGCCGCGACGCGTCTGTCGCTCGAGCAGCGCGGAATTTTGCGCGAGAGCTTCTATGCCGACATCGTCGTGTGCGACCCGGCGACGATCGGTGAGCGCGCGACATACGAGAACCCTCATCAGCTCTCGACTGGCGTCGAGTGGGTGCTCGTGAATGGCGTTCCTGTAGTCGCAAACGGCAAGCCGACGGGCGCGAAGCCGGGTCGCGTGCTGCGCGGCCGCGGTTGGCGGTAGCGACAATCATCGTAGCGGCACGTCGAGGCGGTTTCTTCGTACTCATGGATATCGTCTCGCGGACGAAGTGGCGAGCGCGCGCCAACGTTCCTCATCGACGCCCTTGACGAGCAGCCAGCCGATCATCGCGATCGAGCCGATCAGTGCGATGAGCGCGACGACGTTGAACACGGCGTAGCCGAGCGTCGGCGAAAGGAACGCGAGCCAGCCGACGCCGGCGATGATCGTCAGGACGCCGAGCCAGCGCGGAAGGAAGGCGGAACGCAGGACGAGCCACCCCTCGAGCACCGTCTCGAATCCGAAGAACGCGAGCGCGACGCCGGCGCCGTGATCGTTCACGTTCAACAGGATCAGCGATAGCGCAGGCAGTTGAGCACTTGTAAATGCGCCGAAGACGTTCTGGTTCAAAAGGAACAGCGGCGCCAGGTAGAACACTCGGCTGAATGTCTTGATGGTGCAGCCCACGAGGCCGAACGCGAGTGCCAGCGTCGCGACGGGGCGGTTCACCGGCTTCAGAAGATGGAACAGCAGTACGGTCTGAGCGATCTGCGCCGCCATCTCGATCATGTAGAACGTGAACCCCGCGCGATACAGTGTCTCGTTCGCGAGAATGTTGCTGGCCGTGCGCGCGGGGTCGCGGAACGAGATCAGCCGCTCGCTGATCAGTCCCTGAGCCACGATGCCGAAGACGATGGTGACGAGGAAGAGAAGGGCGATCGCCCTCGCGAGCGTGCGCGGCGACCATGCGGTGGGCTGCTCAACGGTTGCGGACATGGCGGCGGAGTCTGAGGGGTCCGATGGCCTTCTCATATGGTGTGCCCATACGAGAGGCGTCGGCGACGGGTTTCAGGATCATTTGCGGCGCGGTGGGGTCGCGACGACGATATGTCCCGTCAGCGGCGAATCATTTCAGATTTTGTAAGAAAGAACGCGATAGCGTCGCGCGATGCCGACGGGCGGCCGTAGCTTGACGCCTTCGGTCGAGGATCCTCTCACATGACACGTCGTCGCGATTTCGTCCGTCACGCCGCACTCGCCAGCGGCGCCTTTGCACTCGGCCTCCGTCCTCGGCTATCGATTGCTCCGGCACCGAAGAGCCTGAACCTGTTGATCCTTGGCGGCACCGGGCTCACCGGACCATTTCAGGTTCGTTATGCACTGGCGCGCGGACACAAAGTCACGGTGTTCAATCGCGGACGCCGCAATAAACTGCTGCCCGCTGGTGTGACGGAGCTCATCGGCGACCGCAACCTGCATCAGATGGATCAGCTGAAGGGAAAGGAGTGGGATGTCGTGATCGATAATCCCACGTCGCTCCCGTTCTGGGTGAAGGACGTTGGCGAGGTGCTGAAGGAGAAAACGAAGCAGTACGTCTTCATCTCCACGATCTCCGTCTACGATACGAAAGGACAGAAGGCGCTCGAGGAGTCGTCGCCGCTGCTGCCGTACACGAAGGGCGATCCGCTGGCCGTGACCCAGGCGGAGCTCATGAAGGACGTCGAGGGACTCTACGGACCGATGAAAGTTGCCTCGGAACGCGAAGCCGCTAAGTGGTTCGGCGATCGCCTAACGATCCTCCGTCCGACGCTGATCGCGGGACCGGGGGACGATTCATTCCGCTTCACCTACTGGCCGTATCGCATCGCGAAGGGTGGTGAGATCCTCGCACCGGGCGACGGGCTCGATCACGTGCAGATCATCGACGCGCGCGATCTTGCCGAGTGGACGATTCGCGTCGTCGAGAATGGCACGACCGGTACGTTCAACGCCGCGGGTCCGGCGTCACCGATGACGATGGCGGAGCAGCTCTACGGCATCCGCGGCGCCTTCGACGGGACGCGTGAGCTGTCGTTCACGTGGGTGCCGGCTGATTTTCTTGCTGCGCAGAAGGTCACGCCCTGGGGCGACATGCCGACGTGGATTCCACGGACCGACCCCGACTATGCTGGCGCCAACGCTTCCACCGTGCGCGCCCGCTCGGCCGGACTGACGTTCCGGCCGCTGAGCGTCACGGCGGTGGACTCGCTGGAGTGGTTCAACGCTACCCCGACCGACGCACGTGAGCGTATGCTCAAGTTCGCTGGTCTGTCACCCGAGCGGGAGCGAGATGCCCTCGCGGCTTGGCACGCAGCGAAGCAATAAGCGGGCGGATAGTTTCTATCGCTGAAGCAATCGATACCAGCGCGGCCAGGCGGTCGGCGAACAGCTGGCCGACGGCGCACGCCGGGCAGGTCGAGCGTCTGGCTCTTGATGTCCACCGACTTTGCGAGCAGCGCATCCTCGTCGGTCTGGTGCTGCGGCCTCGAGGGGATAAGCCTGCCGAAATCCGCCCGCGTCGCGCCTCGAGCGGCCTGTTCGTTGCCAGATTCGTCGGTATGTGGCCCGCAACACCATCGCCGTCGGATCGACGCGCGCCGGTTCGTTGGAGTCCCGGCGCGAAGGACGGCGTCGGCACGGCCGTCGGCACGCGCAGCCGCGTGTGGTTTACGCTCGCCGGCGGTGTCGTAACCGAAGTATTCTATCCATCGGTGGACTGTGCGAACACGCGGGCGCTCTATCTGGCTGTAGTCGTGGACGGCCGGGTCTTCGTCGACAGAGAGGCGCGCGCTGACGTGCGGGCCGTGGCGCCCTGGGCGCCGGCCTACGATGTTCGCACGCCGCTCGACGAGGGTGGGCTGGTCGTCCACAAGACGATCATCACCGATCCCGAGCGGTCGGTACTGCTCCAGCGCATTCGCCTCGAGTGGTCCGCGGACCGCGCGAGCGAGGTGCGAGTGTACGTGATCCTCGAGCCGCACGTCGGGAACAACGGCGAATCGAACGACGCGTGGCTCGGCGACTACAAGGGTCAGCGCGCGGTGTTGGCGCGTCACGGGGATGCCGCGCTCGCGCTGCTGTGCTCGCGCCCGTTCATCGGCGGTGCGTGCACGTACGCGGGCGATGATGACGCGCTCGCCGATCTCCGCGCCAACGCAATGCTGACGATCGACAGCACCGCCGCGAGGTCGGGCAACCTCCAGGTGGCCGCCGAGGTCCAGCTGAATGACTCACGAGAGCTCGTTCTCGCGTTAGGCCTCGGCCAGTCGCCCGATAACGCTGGCCAGCAGGCGCACGCGTCGCTACTCAGCGGGTTCGATCGCAGCTTGCGGCGATACGTGCGCGAGTGGCGACGTTATCGGCGAAGCTACCAGAGCGACGTCGCTGATGATCAGCCCTCTGTCATCGCGACGGTGCACGCCTCCAGCGTGACGATGCTGCGCGCGCACGAGGACAAGGAGCGCGCCGGCGCGATGATCGCGAGCATGGCAATTCCGTGGGGAGAAGCGCACGGCGATCATAATTCCCACGGCTACCACCTCGTCTGGCCGCGCGATCTCGTCGAGGCCGCGGGCGCGCTCCTCGCCGTTGGTCTCGGCCAGAGCGCGCGCCGAACGCTCTTGTATCTCATGAGCACACAGGAACACGACGGCGCGTGGCCGCAGAACATGTGGCTCGACGGCACGAGTTACTACCAGGGCATGCAGCTCGATGAGGTCGCGCTCCCCATACTTCTGGCGAGCATGCTGGCGCAACACGACGAGCTGGACGTGCTGGATCCCTGGCCGATGATCCGGGCCGCCGCGGCGTACCTGACGCGGACCGGACCCCTTACTCCCCAGGACCGTTGGGAGGAGGAAGGCGGCTATTCGCCGTACACCGTCGCCTCGGAGATCGCGGCACTCGTCGCGGCGGCGCGCTTCGCCGATGCACGCGGCGAGCACGAGTTGGCGTGTTTTCTTCGCGAGACCGCGGACTACTGGAACGCCTCACTCGAGCGATGGACGTACGTCTCCGGAACGCCGATGGCCGAGCGCTACGGCGTCGACGGGTACTACGTGCGGCTCACTCCGCCCGGGGCGATGAGCGATGGATGGGCCGTCGACACGTCGGCGCCGCTCACCATCAAGAATCAGCGATGCAAGGGCAGGGAGCGACCATATCGGGAGATCGTCAGCCCGGACGCGCTCGCCCTCGTGCGCTTTGGTGTGCGACGAGCGGACGATCCGCGCATCCGCGACACGATCACGGTGATCGACGCCGAGTTGAAGACGAGCACCGTGCGTGGGCCGGTGTGGCACCGCTATACCGACGACGGCTACGGCGAACCGGCTGACGGCAGCCCGCATCTCGGATGGGGCATCGGGCGCGGGTGGCCACTACTGACCGGTGAGCGAGCGCATTACGAGATTGCTAATTGCCAACTGGATCGGGCGCGCGCGTTGTGCGAGGCGATGGCGAGAGAGGCGAATCCCACTGGACTGCTCCCCGAGCAGATCTGGGACGCGCCCGACATTCCGGAGCGCGGTCTCTTCAATGGCCAGCCCACGGGCTCGGCGATGCCGCTCGTGTGGGCGCATGCCGAGTTTCTGAAGCTCTGCCGGTCGCTATCCGAGCAGAAGGTGTTCGATTTGCCGGCGGACGCCGCCGCGCGCTACGGCAGCGCGATGCCGGCGTCGTCGCTCGTCGTGTGGCGCGCGGACGCTGAGGTTCGGGTCGTGCCGCGCGGCCGCACGCTGCGCGTGGAATCCGCCGACGGGCGGGAGGTCCGGTGGCGGTTGCCAGCGAGTGAACGACATGGCTGTGTCGAGATGCGCGATCTTGGTATTGGCCTTCTTTTCGCCGACGTGCCCACCGCCGAGTTGCCGCCAGGCGCCGAGCTGTGCTTTCGGATAGGGTCGGTCGGCGACGCGAGGGAGGAGCGGCGCGTCCGCGTTACGTAGAGCGGCGATGCGGCGCGGCGATTTCGGGCAGTGCCACGCGAGCGAGGCGTGATATCTGCATCGCCGGTTCTTCCACGCCGAAGGAGGGAGAGCCGCGCATGACCCACTTGGCGCGTCGAAATGCCGGGGCGGCAATTCGCAGCCTAACGAGCGATGTCGACTCCGTGGGACTCGCTCGCGCGCTCCGCAGAGCGATCGCGGGCGAAGTGCGCTTCGGCGACGGCGACCGCGCGCTGTACGCGACCGACGCGTCGAACTATCGGCAGGTGCCGATCGGCGTCGTGCTCCCGCGCAGCGCGGACGACGTCATCGCGGCGGTGGCAATCGCGCGCGGGTTCGGCGCGCCGGTGCTCATGCGCGGCGGCGGCACCAGTCTCGCCGGCCAGACCTGCAACGTTGCCGTGGTCATCGACAGCAGCAAATACTTCAATCGCATCATCGAGCTCGACGTCGAGGGCAAACGCGCGCGGGTCGAGCCGGGACTCGTGCTCGACGACCTGCGCGATGCGGCGCGCCCGCACGGACTGACTTACGGCCCCGATCCCGCGACCCACAACCGCTGCACGTTAGGCGGCATGCTCGGCAACAATTCGTGCGGCGTGCACTCGGTGATGGCCGAGTTCTACGGCTCCGGGCCGATGACCGTCGATCAGGTCGAGGAGCTCGAGATCCTGACCTATGACGGCGATCGCTTCACCGTCGCAGCGACCAGCGAGGGCGAATATGAGCAAATATTGAATCGTGGCGGCCGGCAGGCCGAGATCTATCGCGCGCTCCACTCGCTTCGCGATCGCTACGCCGACGAGATCCGCCGTCGGTATTCGCGGAACCTGCTGCGTCGGGCGTCGGGATACAATCTCAATTATCTGCTGCCGGAGTGCGGGTTCAACGTCGCGCGCGCGCTCGTCGGCACCGAAGGAACCTGCGTGGCGATCCTCTCGGCGGTCGTGCGACTGATGCCCGAGATGCGCCAGCGCGCGCTGCTCGCGCTCGGCTACGACGACGTGCTGTCCGCCGCGCGCGCCGTCCCGATGGTGCGCGATCTCAAGCCCGTGGCGCTCGAGGGCATGGACCACAAGCTCATCGAGCAGATGAAGAAAGCCAACATTCATCCACAGGATACGAAGCTGCTTCCCGAGGGCCGTAGCTGGCTCCTCGTCGAGTTCGCCGGCGATACCGCGGACGAAGCGCGGCGACGCGCGCGCGACGCCGCCGATCGCATACGCTCCTCGAAGAATGCTCCGCACGTGAAGGAATTCGACGATCCCGCGGAGGAGCACAAGATCTGGGAGGTGCGCGAGGCGGGGCTCGCTGCCACCGCATTCATTCCTGGTGAGGCCGCGGCGTGGCCGGGTTGGGAAGATTCAGCGGTTCCGGTCGAGCATTTCGCAGACTATCTGCGCGAGTTGCGCGATCTCATGCAGAAGCATGGTTACGACGCCGCGTTCTACGGCCATTTCGGCCAGGGACTCGTGCACTGCCGTCTCAATTTCGATCTCGAGACGGAGGAGGGACTCGAGAACTATCGCGCATTCATGTACGAAGCGGCGCGGCTCGCGACCCAGAAATACGGCGGTACGCTATCTGGCGAGCATGGCGACGGGCAGGCGCGCGGCGAGCTGCTGCCCATCATGTACGGCGACACGATCGTCCGCGCGTTTCGTGAGTTCCATGACATCTGGGACCCGCATGACGGGATGAATCCCAACAAGACTGTCGCCGGCTACACTTGCACGGAAAATCTGCGGCTCGGAGTGAATTACCGGCCGCCGCAACCCGAGACGGCGTTCGATTACCCTGAGGACGAGCACCGATTTTCGCACGCGACGCTGCGATGCGTGGGCGTCGGGCTGTGCCGGCGTCACGAGGGCGGCACGATGTGCCCGAGCTACATGGTGACGCGCGACGAGAAGCACACGACGCGTGGCCGGGCACATCTGCTCTTCGAGATGCTTCAGAATGGGCCGGTGCATCACGGCTGGAAGAGCGAAGAGGTGAAGTCGTCGTTGGACCTGTGCCTCTCGTGCAAGGGCTGCCGAGGCGACTGCCCCGTCCACGTCGACATCGCCACGTACAAAGCGGAGTTTCTGTCGCACTATTACCGCGGCCAGCTCCGGCCGCGGCACGCATACGCATTCGGGCTCATTCACCGGTGGGCCGACCTTGCCGCGACGGCGCCTAACGTGGTGAATTTCCTGACGCACGCGCCGGGACTCTCGGCGATCGCGAAGCGCCTTGCCGGTATGGCGCCGCAGCGGTCGATCCCACGATTTGCCCCCCGCACATTCTCAGCGTGGTTTCGCTCGACGCGGCGGCCCGCGTCCGAGAGCACGGAGAAGCGTGTGATTCTCTGGCCGGACACGTTCAACGATCACTTCTTTCCGCAGACGCTGGCCGCGGCGGTCGAGGCGATCGAGAGCACGGGCTGGACCGTCGTGCTTCCGCGCGCGGGCCTGTGCTGCGGGCGCCCGCTGTACGACTACGGCATGCTCGATCAGGCGAAGCGCCAGCTGCGCTCGATCGTGCACGCGCTCCGTGACGATATCGCCGCCGGCACGCCGGTTGTCGGTCTCGAGCCGAGCTGCGTGTCCGTGTTTCGCGACGAGCTGACGCAGATGTTGCCGGGCGACGAAGATGCGAAGCGCCTGTCCGACTCGACGATGATGTTCGCCGACTTCATGCAACGGCGGCTCGACGACGGCTGGCGCGCGCCGCATGCTCTTGGAGGGCGCAACGCCATCCTCCACGGCCATTGCCACGAGAAGGCGGTGCTCAAGCTGGAGGGCGTGACCGCGCTTCTCGACGCGATGGGCATTCATTATGAAACGCTCAACTCCGGCTGCTGCGGGATGGCTGGCGCGTTCGGCTTCGAGAAAGACAAGTACGAAGTCTCCATCGCCGCCGGCGAGCGCGTGCTCCTGCCGCGAGTGCGAGCCGCCGAAGCATCGACGGTGCTCATCACCGACGGCTTCAGTTGCCGCGAGCAGATCGAACAGACCACCAACCGGCGCGCTCTGCACCTGGCGGAGGTCGTCCAGCTCGCGAGCCACGCCGCATCGGTGGGACTGGACGGCCAGCGCCCCGAATCGGTAGCACCGCGATTGTGGCCGGCGGCACTGCGGCAACCGTCATGGTCCGCCCTCGAGAAGGGTACGCTCGCGTCTGGCGCCGCAGGAGCCGTGGTCGCCGCGATCGCTCGCATTCGGTCGCGCGCGCGCGGCCGCGCTCAGGACTGATCCGAGTACGGCAATACGATGACCCAGGCAAGGCGTTAGGCGCTGGACACGAATCTCTGCGATAGTTTCACTCGGCGGCGAAGAAGGGCTCGTGGCAGCTCTGGAGCTGACTCGGCCTCTGACGGAGTGCCGGTAATCCGCACGGTCCGTGGCCAGCCACCTGGCGGGTCATCGACGACGACTTTGACCCCGCCCACGGGAACATAACCATCGCTTTCTGCGGACAAGCGATGTTCCATGGTCGCGCCGACAATCCACAGCAGATGCGCTGGCCGCAGACAGAGGGGGTTCTGACAGCGACGATGGATACGGCCGCCTAACGGAAACTCGCCTGCGCTCCATAACCATGCGAGGCGAGATGGCGAGATCGAGCTCTGACCGATGTGGAATGCCGGGTGGCCATCCTTGCTGCAGCATCCGCGCCACTCCCAGCACGCGTTTTCGTCATCCGGCCGCTCGACGCGTGACCAGAATCGCACCATGATCGCGGGGTCTCGTCGAACGGCGAGAAGAGCCTGCTTGTTCGATGGGCGCACCATATCCTCCAAACATCCACCACGATACCTAACGAGCCGCTCGCTCCCTCCGTCAGCGGCGTGCTTCCGACGACGAGCTGCTGCCGACGCGGCCACTGCCTTCATTCCGAGCCCCGGCATGGTGGCGATCCCGCTCGGCCAGGGTCTCGCTCCGTTGGTCCACGTGAGCGCGTGCTTGGGGATCACTCTGCTCGAGTGACTTCTGTCCGTCGCGATTGGCGCTCGAATCGCGTCGTCGCGGCTCGCTACGGCCGCTTTCGTTACCAGCCATTCGGCACCTCCTGCATCGCCTCGGTGGCTATTGCCGGTACTGCTATCGCGTGCAACTCCTGCGCCTCGAGTGTGAATGCCGGCGAGATGGCGTGTGCATATGTATAGACATCAATGCATCTGTCTGCCAATGGTGTTACGGCGCAGACCGCACCTAACGAGCAGCGGCTGGAATCGGGCAGCGGCTGCTAGGGCCGTGGCGGCATCGGCTTGGCGAACCGGTTGTAAAGCCATGCGACGACGAGTCCCCACGCCGCGCCGTCCACCACGGCGTAGGACGTGCCGATGACGATTTCGCCGAATCCGCCGGCGTGATATCCCGGGTAAATCGACGCAATCACGTCCAGGAACGTGCCGGCATAAGAAGGCCAGATGAGGTGCGCGAGCCCACACAGGAAGACCGCCGCGCCCCAGACGATGGCGAAGGCTATGGCCATCCCTTTCAAGTTCAGTTGCATCGTTTCCTCCGTGATACGGATGCGAAGCGGGGCCACGTTCAAAAACGCTCAAACATCGACGAGCCGAAGAGGAAGTTCCCCGCTGCCTCAGCGAGGAACGACGCGTAGCGCGAGCCCGCGCACGGCACGAGAGCGGTTCACCAACACGGTTGACGAGTCGCCGTGGAGCCCCCGACGAACCCGTGCGACGAGTGAATCGACGTCACGCTGACGCGCTCCGCGCCCGGCGATGACTGCGATCTGCAACTGCCGGTATCGCGACGACATTGTCGACAACGAGTCAATGACGAGTCCGTCCCTGGGGCCAAGCCGACGTGGCCTCGTCGAGACGAACGCATGTTGCACCACGAGCCCCGGCAGAGCGAGGGCGTGCTCCAGTTGGCGACCGAGGATCTGTACGGATTGGGCCGCGAGCGATTCCGGTGCCGCGTACACGACTCGCAAGACATTCCCCCCGGCGGAATCGCCGATGGCAAGGTCGAATCCCAAGATCACCATGGAATCCGGCAACGTCAGCGTGCCGAGTGCGTCATCAACTTCGCCACGCAGCGCGGTGACGCGCGTCGCGGGCGTTGGCATGGGCGGGCCAACGTTAGGCGCAGCAACCGGCTTCGCGACGGCGAGCAGATCGGCGAGGCTGGAGAGATCGCCGCCCGAGGACGCCGGCAATTGGTCGAGGACGAGGGCTATCGGTTCCCCCGCCCGAGCCGACGCGCGGCGCTCGAACTCGTGCCGGACCGAATCTCCGAACCAGCCCGTCGTGGCCACGTTGAGCACAACGCGCGTCGCGCCCTGGCCAATCTCGACGTCCCGGTTGATGACGAACGACTGTCCAGGCTTCTTGAACAGTTGTACCGCTTCATCGACCGCACGCTCTACACGTGATTCGCGCGCGATCTGTTTGAGCGTTTCCCGAAGCGGAATGGCGACGAGGGCGACGAACCCCACCACGAGGGCGACACGGGTCCAGAGGGAATGCATGATGCCTAACGATCGCAATCCGGGGATCCGCTCGATCCAATTGGTGAGGTGATTGCCCACGTGGTCGCGGTGCCATGCTTCGGCTAGCCCCAGCACAGGGTGTCGCTGCATACCAACGATCAGAAACACGCTCATCCCGCTCATGACGATGCCAGCGAGATTCGCTCCGTAGAGCAGGAGGCTGCCGCGAATGATCGGCCAGTTCCAGCCCGTACCGATTCCGTATCCCGTGACGGCGAGCGGAGGAACCAGGGCGACGGCCACCGCAACACCTGGCACGGCTCCCGAGAGCCGGCTGCGGCGTGCCACCGTCACGACCGCCCCGGCCAATCCAGAGAAAACGGCAATGACGAGGTCGAGCGTCGTCGGCCGCGTCCGCGCGGCGATCTCGGTCGTCACGGTTTGAAAAGGCACGGGCAGCGCTACCGCCAACAGCGCGGCAATGACAATGACGGCACAGGTACTGAGCAGTACAATCAGCGCGACCTCGATGGCCAGTCGCCCATCGCCGACCGCGAGCGCCAGCGCGAGGCCAACAATCGGCGCCAACAAGGGCGCGATGAGCATCGCGCCGATAATCACAGCGGAACTGTTGAGCGCCAGGCCGAGCGCCGCGATGGCAGCAGCAAATCCGAGCACGAGCCAATATGCGATGCCCGTGTCCGTGGCCGTATTCGCGGCTTCCGTAAAGATCTCCGTGCGATCCTCTGCGCTGGCCCACGCTCGCCACCGCGCACCGCGCGGTGGACTCCGCGAACCCTGCGCGTCCTTTATCATCGTCATCGAGCTTTCTGCTGGCGCGCCAGGCGTTCGACAGCGCGGTGATCGAGTTGCTCAGTCGCGAGATGGCCGGCAATCCGGAGCTGCCGAACGACTAATCGCACTCCACAACGCGGAGATAGGGCTCACTCGCCGGTTCGCTGCGTCGAGCTCCCCAGAATCGCTGCTCCTGTGAGACGTCAGCCTCGGCAACTTCTGACAAGCGCGTTCGCAACGACGGGCGCACGAAGAAACGCTCCAGAGCGGCTTCCGCCTCCGGGCCAATCGGAGCCGAGCCAAGGCGCGGCGCCTGCACGATGTCATTGCTCGTCACCGCATACAGGTTGATGTGCTTTCGATTCGCCGAAACGCGAGCGCAGACGAGCGGGACAACTACTCGGCGGAGCGCGCTGCCACTTTCCCAATGTGGATCGAGCTCTACCTCGATGTGCCGCATGCGTAACGTCAGAATGTCGACGATCACGTCGGACACGCGCCCGACGCGTCGTCCATCCTCGGCGAAAACGAGCCAGCTACGTATGTCGGGTTGACCCGGCACGATAGCATACTGCGGAAGATGAGCGAGCCGATAGAGCGTGCTCTGCCGGCTCTGCTCGGGCGCGGCGCGAGTTGTCTTGTTGGAGTCTGTGTGCGGCATGATCGTATCTCCTTGATCGGTGGCTTCGTTGTGGTTTCTCCTGAAAAGGACAGGTGCGCCGTTGCTCCGGTGCCGCCGGGCGCACACGCGAGAGACTGCTAGCCGTCGGAAGCGAGCGCGCCGAGAAAAGAGCTGGTCCAATGGTGCACATCGTTGGCGCGAATGGACGCGCGCAGCGCCGACAGCCGCCGGCGCCGCTCGGCGCGATCCATCGTTAGGGCGCGGTGCATCGTGTCGGCCACGGCATCGGCATCATACGGGTTCACAAGTAGCGCGTCGGTGAGCTCGTCGGCGGCACCGGCAAATTCGCTGAGCACGAGCACCCCACTTTCGTCGCTGCGGCATGCGACGAACTCCTTCGCGACGAGATTCATGCCATCGCGGAGCGGTGTGACAAGCATGACATCCGCTGCGCGGTACAGGGCGAGGAGCGTCGTTTCCGTCAGCCGCCGATAGACGTATTGGACCGGCGTCCACGTCGGCGTCGCGAAGCGCCCGTTGATTCGTCCAACCCGTGCGTCGACCTCGCGCCGCAACCGCCGATACGCGCGCACGCGCGTTCGGGTGGGGACCGCGATCTGCATGAGCTGTACGCGGCCACGCCATCCGGGATGCTTGATGAGCAGACGCTCAAAGGCCACGAGCCGGCGGAGAATCCCCTTGCTGTAGTCGAGCCGGTCGATACCCACCAGTAAGCGTTGCGTTGGGGATCGCAGATTCAACACGGCTGCCGTCACCGCGCGCGCCGCGGCCCGCTCCTCGAGATCGGCCGCCTCGACGCCGATCGGGAAGATGCCGAGATGAACGCGGCGATCCTCATACGCGACTGTTGCATCCGCGTCCATCTCGATCCCAAGCAGACGACGCAGGGCCGCCGTGAAATGGCCTCGCCACCGCCGTGTATGAAAGCCAACGACGTCCGCGCCAAGCAGACCTTCGACGAGCCAGCGCCGGGTCGGCAGGGCAAAGAAGATCTCGGGGTTGGGAAACGGCACGTGGAGAAAGAACCCGATGCGCGCCGTGGGCAACCTGTTGCGAAGCAGCGCCGGCAACCGCATCAGGTGATAGTCGTGGATCCAGATCAGATCCCCCGGCCGGTGCAGCGCTGCGACGGCGTCCGCAAATCGCTGGTTGACCGTTTCGTAAACGTCCCACTTGCCCACGTGCAAGGGCAGCTGATCGAGCCGGTCATGGCAGATGGGCCAGAGCACGGCGTTGCAGAGCCGATCGTAGTATGACCGCGCCTCTCGTGCGGTGAGCGCCACTGGCACGATGCGCATTGCCGCGAGTTGACGCCCGATCTCATCGCGGACGACCGGCTCGAGGTTCTGGAGATCACCTGGCCATCCCACCCAAACGCTTTCGGCGCGTGCGTGAGGAGCGCGCAAGCCCGCGGCCAGGCCGCCGACGCTTCGCTGCACCTCGACACCGCGAGCGTCCGTCGTCAGCGTCACCGGCAATCTGTTGGAGACGATGATCAGTCGCGCTTGTGTCTCCGCCGTCGGGGAACGCACAGTCGGCGCGTACCCGACGTCGGGAGAACGGGAAAACGTGTCAGGCATGAGTCTCTCACCTCGTCAGGTTCCATGTAGCTGGACCGCACCACACTCGGAACGGGCCAGCTCGATGGTCGTAATTTATATTGATATCAATGTGTTAGCTACCCGTGTCTCTTCTTCGCGTTGGGCGCGCCCCGTCGCACTGGCCGACGGTCTCGTCGCCGGTGCGGACTTAGAACCGGGCGCGTAGCCCGAGCAGAAACTGACCGTCGTTATCGCTCGGTGCCCCGCGCGAACGCGACTCGCTGTCATAGCGGTCCCGAAGCGTCGCGGTCAGTGAAACGGCGGACGTGATCGCCGCCTCGAGCGACGTCGTTGCGTCGACCGTGTATCGCGTGGCGGCGTGCTCGACCGCCGGCTGATAGAAGGTCACGTGCGACACATACAGCGTCGGCGTCAGTTGTCGGCGGTAGCGGAAGCGCCATGACCAACGCGTGCGTGTGGCGATCCGCGCGGAACTGTCAGGCGGCTCCAGGGCGACGGTGCGCTCCGTGAGCAACGCGAGACTGATGCTGAGGTCATCGCGATTCTTGTGCAGCAGCGTGCGCTTCGCGCCCAAACCGGCGCTGGTACGGAGCGCGATGCGCTGCTGAAAGCTCGACTCGCCACCGGCCAGGATGAAGGGGCTGTATCGGTCGAACGGGCGGTAATCGGCTCCCAGGGTTACTTCGTTCGATCTGGCGGTGACCTGTCGCGGACCGTTGTCCTCCCGGTCGTCGGCGTAGCCGAAACGCATCGTCGCGCGAACGGAAAATGACGAATCCGTGTGACCCATCTCGACCTCGGAGGAGACGACACGGGTGTGCGCGGCGCCGTACCAGACGTTGGCGCTGAGTTGCGCCGAGCGTTGCCAGCCGATGGTCGCCTGCGCGTCGAGCCGCGCGCCGCCGCCGACGAGAGTGAGTGCGGCGAGACTGGCGGCGACGCGACGACGGTGGCGCCTAACGATCACGATCCCCTCCGGCGTGAAGCGCTCGGTGTGTCCGGGATTCCCGACGCGTCGCCGAGCTCGGCACTTGGCTCGCTCGCCTCGTCTCGCGGTGCTACGAGATCGAGCACGTCTTCGTACGCATTCCGCTCGAGCCGATCGATCCGTGCGTCGACGCTCGCGATCAACTGTTCGTACGCGCCGCGGCGCACGAGGCCCTCGTGCAAGCGCGTCGTGAGCAACGCTTTCTCGGCCATGAGAAGTTGCCTAACGGCCTGGTTGGCTTCCTCGCGCACCAGCTCGTGCTGGTGGAGATGCACGGCGTCGAGCCGCTCGCGCCATTCGGCTTTACGACGTGCGAGCCGCTCACGGAGCGCTTCGACCAAGCGCGGTGCCGCGCTGTGCGCCGCCAACATGCGATCCAGCTCGCCGATGCCCGCATCCGAGACGCTGACCTGCGCGCGCGCAACGTCGTACGTGAGGCGGGCATCCTCGGCCGAGCCCAGCCCCAACCAGTGGAGCACCGCCGGCAGTGTGAGGCCCTGCACGAGCAGCGACAGAATCACGACCCCGTACGTCATCGTCACGAGCAGGTCGCGGTGGGGAAAATCGGTGGCGAGCACCAGCGCGAGCACCATCGACAGGGCGCCCCGGATGCCGCCCCAACTCAACACCACGCCCCACGACACCGGCAATCGCTCGTTGGAGCGCCGCAGGAGCAGCGTCACGAGGGCGACAACGCCGCCTCGCACGAGGATGACGGCGATGTACGCGACGAGAATCTGTCGCCACGATGACGCCAGCGCCGAGAAATGCACTTCGAACCCGATCAGCAGGAAAATGATCGAGTTCAGTGCGAAAGCGACGTAGTCCCAGAAGGTATTCACGGCCACTCGCGTCGATGCCGACATCCCGATCTCGCGGCCGTAGTTGCCACAAACCATGCCGGCGGCGACGGTGGCGATCACGCCAGAGAAATGCAATTGTTCTCCGATCACGAAGGCGCCGTAGGCCGCAATCGTGGTGATCGTGATCTCGATCATCGCGTCGTCGACGTGCCGCGTGAGGCGCGAGGCGGCAAAACCAACGGCTGCGCCGATAAGGGCGCCGCCACCGACGATCGAGACGAACTGGATGACGAGCGCAAGCGGCGAGGTCGTGCCGCCGCCGACGTACGCAAGCAGCAGCGTGAGCAAGACGATCGAGGTGCCGTCGTTCAAAAGGCTCTCGCCTTCGACGAGAGTGGTGAGGCGTCTCGGCGCGTTGAATCTCTTGAAGAGACCGACGACGGCGATCGGATCGGTGGCGGCGACGAGCGCGCCGAACACGAGTCCGTAGCCGATCGCGAAGGACGGCTCGAGGTCCAGCGTCCGAATGACAACCGTGACAAGTGCGCCCGTTAGGCAGATCGCCACGAGGACACCAGGGACGGCGAGGGAGCCGACCGCGATCCGGTTGCGCCACACCTCGCGGCCGTCGAGGTTGAAAGCAGCCTCGAACAGCAGGCCCGGCAAGAAGAGCGCGAATAGCAGATCCTTCGTGAGATGCGGCGCTTCCACGATGCGGAAGGCGCCCAGCACCAGTCCCACGGCGACGAGCGCGACCGGGTATGGCACGCGAAGCCGCCGCACGCCGATCGCGACCGCCGTGGCAATCGAGAAGAGCAGGATGAACGAGTTCTCGGTGGTCACCGCGGAGAGCGTGGCACGTCGGGCGGCGTATATGACGCCTTGGTGCGTTCCTCCGTCTCGTTATGCGTCGCCCCATCCACGTGCTGCACGCGAAACGCCGGCGCGCGGTAGCGGGATGCGAGCTGGCCGGCCGGGATCGTCGTTTCGTTGCCATCGCGCAACGCGGTGTAATGCGGCGACATGATTTCCACTCCACCCTCGTTGAATGCTTCCTGGATGTTCTGGTGGAGGTATGAATAAATCACCGCCATGAGCTCCGGCCGGCTGGTGTACGCGTTCAACTCGTAGCTCACGTAGAAGTCGTCAAGGCCGGTTTGAAGAACGAATGGCGCCGGCTCAGCGAGCACGTGCTCGGTGCGCCGCGCTCCCTCGATGAGCAGTTCATGCACGCGCCGCCATGGCGCGTCATAGCCGATGGTGACCGAGGTATGCAGGATAAGCCCCTGGTCCGAAAGTGTCGTGAAATTCACCACCTGGCTCGACAAGACCGCGCCGTTGGGGATCGTCACCGCCTCGTTCTTGATCGTGCGCAGCCGCGTGACAAGGAGCGTCTTCTCCGTCACGTCGCCAACGGTTCCGCCAATCTGTACTCGGTCGCCAAGTTGAAACGCCCGCGTGTACGTGAGGACAATGCCGGCGACCATGTTGCCGACGGCGCCCGATGAGCCGAGCGAGAAGAGGACGCCGAGAAAAATCGATACACCCTTGAACGCATCGGAGCTTGCACCAGGCAGATAGGGGTAAAGCACGATCGCGGCGAATGCGAGAATGAGGACCCGCAGGATCTTGTATGTCGGTTCGGCCCAATCCGCGTAGAAACCTCCGAGCTGAATCGAGCCATTGCCGATGGCCCCGAATATCAGATGGACGAATGCGAGCACATAACGAGTAATGACGACGCCAGCCGCGAGATAGAACAGATTCGGCAGAAAGTCGACAAAGGCGAACCAGGCGACGGCGAACGGTCGGATGGCGTAGCCGATGATCCGTTGCGAGAAGGGCGCCGTCCAGGGAAAGAAGCTCAGGACGAGAGGGATGTAGACATAAAGCAGCAGCAGCGTCAGGACGACGCGCAGCGTGCGCGCCACGCCAATGAGCAGTGATGAAAGTCGTCCCGCCGAGAGGAGCTCGAAGTCCTGGATGTGGAGGAGGGGCAGCCGAACGCGGCGCAGAGCCTCGATCCGAACGTAGAGCCTCGAGAACCCCATCGAGAGCAGCTGCAACAGCACGAGCAAGGCGATCGTGGCCGCAATCGCGTAGCCCGCGTCCTCGAGCAGCGCCCGCGCGCTCGTGCGCGCTGCCGCGCCGCTCACCGCTGACCGCAGACGTGTCGCATAGCGCCGAGCAAGCTCACCACGGGGAATCCCCAGGGGTCGCGCGTCGTCGTCCAAAACCGTCATCACAACAACATCCCCAACCGAGAGCTCGCTGTATGTTTCGCGGTCGGTAACCCGGATCGAGTCCCCCCGAGCGACTCCCGCCGCGATTTGCCCGAGGCGGGCCGCTATCGCCGCCGCTCGCGTCTCGGCGGAAAAAGGGCCGAGTCCGCCGTACAAGTGGAAGAGGGTGTCGGTCGCAAAGACGACGGGTGCGCCCTGCCTGCTGCTATCGGCCGCGTTCCGACGAGGGACGGTCGCCCGCGCCGAGTCCTGCTGCGCAGCCGCGATCGTGGCGAATGAAACGAGCGTAACGAATGCGAACATGCCTGGCGCCAGAGCGCGGCGCCTCAGGAGCAAACACATGCCGCCTCCTAGTCATCCAACAACGTCGAACGTGAATGTGGCAAATGTTGTCGCTCCCAAACTCTCGCGGCCTCTCACGAGCCGTTAGGCGACGCGACGATTGGAACTGGCGCCGACGCCACGTGGACCGTCGTCGTCGGAAACGCGAATGACGTACCCGCCGCCTCCACGACGTCCATGAATTGCAGGAGCACGCCCTGCCGTATGCCCTGAAATTCGCTCCAATCGGACGTCTTGAACCAAGCCATGACTTGAACGTCGAGCGACGACGCCGCCAGCTCACTGAATCGTACCACGACCGCATCCGGCCAGACCTTTGGATGCTCGCGCAACACGCGCTCGAAGCCGGCGAGCACTTCACGCATCTGGGCGGCGGTCGTCTCGTACACGAGTCCGATGACGGTGGCCAGACGCAGCCGGTCACGGGCGCTGAAGGACTCGAGCCGCATATCGGCGAGGCGGCCGTTCGGCAGTGTGATCACCGTACGGTCGAGCGTGCGGAAGCGCGTGGATCGCAGGCCGATCGCCTCCACCGTTCCGACAAAGTCCTCGACCTTGACGAAGTCACCCTCGCAAAATGGGCGATCGACTCCGAGGGAGAACGCGCCAAACAGGTTCTCCACGGTTTTTTGCGCGGCGAGGGCGACCGCGAGACCGCCGATGCCGAGGCCAGCGATGAGACTCGCCACGGGATAGCCGAGCAGGGAGAGCATGGCGACGAGGCCGATGGCTGCCACCGCTATTTTGCCGACGCGCGCTCCGAGCGGCACCAGGTTGCGCGACGCCGATCCGCTCCGTGCCCACCGCGTGCGGATCATGAACTCGCGAGCGACGTCGACGAAGCGCCAGAGCGCCCAGAAGAAGGCGAGCAACAGCACGCCCTTCAGAAGCCGCTGCGCCCCCCCGTACGCCGACGGCGGGAGGTCGAGCCACGGTACGAGCAGAGCCGCGGCGAGCACGGTGCAGCCCAACCTGAGCGGACCACTCAGGCGCGCGACCAACACGTCATCGAGATCCGAGGTCGTGCGTCTGGTGACCCGCACGAGGAGGGCGCGCAGGACTTGGCCGAGCAACGCTCCGCTGGCGAGCGATACGACGGCAACGACGAGGAGGGCCGCCCACTGCCACCAGAGTACGCCGAAGGGTCCAGCGCCAAGCAACAGTGACGGTAGATGAGCAGTCCATCGATCGAGAACGGTCGGTGGGGCCTGGAGGAGCGCGAACGCGGCGACGCTCATCGACTGGTAATGTGCATAGACATCAATATACTTCAGAGAGTCGCAAGCTCGGAATGTCACGGTGAGGCCGTGGAACGTGCGCATACTGATCGTAGGTGCGGGGATCGCTGGGCCAACGCTTGCGTACTGGCTCCGGCAGTACGGCTTCACCCCGACGCTTATCGAGCAGGCACCGGCGCCGCGCATCGGCGGCTACGTGATCGACTTCTGGGGTATCGGCTACGATGTCGCCGAGTCGATGGGGATTCGGCCTCTCCTCGAGCGGGACGCCTATCGGATCGACGAAGTACGGCTCGTCGATTCCACCGGAAAGCGAATCGCCGGCTTCGATGCGGAGGTCTTTCGCGCGGTGGCAGGAAGTCATTTTCTCAGCCTGCCGCGGGGTGACCTTGCGCGTCGCCTCTATGAGAGCGTCGACGGCTGCATCGAGACGATGTTCGACCAGACCATCACGGGCATCGATCAGGACTCGCGCGGCGTCACGGTTGCCTTCGAGCATGGCAAGCCGCGCCAGTTCGAGCTCGTCATCGGCGCCGATGGTCTTCACTCGCAGGTCCGTCGCGTCGCGTTCGACGAGGCGATGCAATGCGAGCGATTCCTTGGGTACTACACGGCGGCCTTCAGCGCGACCGATTATCCGCACCGCGACGAGCGGGCCTATGTGTGCTACACGATTCCCGGGGCGCAGGTGGCTCGTTATGCGCTCCGTGACGACCGTTCGGCGTTCTTCTTCATCTTCGCTCAGCCCGAGCCATTGGGCAGAGCACATGATCTCCTCGAGCAGAAGCACCTTCTCCAAGAGCGGTTCGCCGGTCGTGGCTGGGAATGCGACGAGATCCTTCACGCGTTGGACGGCTCGAACGATCTCTACTTCGACGCCGTCGCACAGACGCGTCTGAGCCGGTGGTGCGCGGGGCGTGTCGCGCTCGTGGGCGACGCGGCATATGCTCCATCGCTGCTCGCGGGGCAGGGGGCGGCGCTCGCCATGGCGGGCGCCTACGTCCTCGCGAACGCGCTCCATCGAGCCGCGGGCGACCATGAGATCGCGTTCGCCGAATATCAGAAACGGTTCAAGCCGTTCGTCGATGCAAAGCGGCGGGCCGCGGCAGGGTTTGGCTGGTGGTTCGCGCCGCGAACGAGGCTCGGGCTCTGTCTCCGTAACCTAACGACGCGAGTGATGGATCTCCCGTTCGTTGCCCATCGCATCGCCGCGCGCACTCTGGGAGATCGATTCACGTTGCCGGGGTGAGCCCGTCATCGCGTCGGTGCGTCGACGGTCGACCTGATAGCCAATGCACGTCCGCGGTACGTGCCGCCGCATGGTTTATGCATTGACATCAATGCGCAAGCAACCGGCGCCTGCGCGTGGCGATTGCAGTACTGCGGGCCGCGCTGGCCGCCGCGGACGCGGTGACTGTGCCAAGCGCAGCAGCGTGCCGCGCAGACAACTCTCCTCGGAGATTCGCACATGTTCAATTGGTCGACCTCGACGCGTCACGGCCGCCGTCGTGCGGCGCTGATGACGATCGTTGTCGTCACCGCGTGCGGTGGCAACGCCAACAATCGCGCAACGGCAGCAGGACAAAGCACGAGTACTCCCGCGACTCCGACGAGCGGAACGAGCTCGGCGCGGACCACGACCTCGCCCTCGACCGCCCCGACCGGCAAGATCTGGGACGTCAAGATGCTCGGCGACGCCTCGGGCTATCGCTTCGATCCCGCGACGCTGACGATCAAGGTTGGCGATGCGGTGCGGTGGACGGTCGTTTCCGGGCCGCCACACAACGTGACGTTTTGGCAAGACAGTATCCCAACCGGTGGCTCGACTCAGCTCCAGTCCGACATGCCACAGACCATCGGACCGCTCACGGGACCGCTGCTCAACACGCCCAACGAGACCTATACGATCCCGTTCGTCAAGGTCCCGGCGGGCACCTACCGCTATTACTGTACGCCTCATCTCGCGTTAGGCATGAGAGGCAAGCTCACGATAGGGCCATGACACGGACCTGATGTGATCATGAAAGTACGGAGTCTCCAGATACTGAACTGCTGCAGCAGCCGACGACGGCCCTCCGCGGCAGGATCGTCGTACGTTCATGTCAATGCAATCGTTCGTTCTGATCGCGTCCGAGCCACATTAAGCAAAATTGACGTCTCCGCTGTCGACCGCGAAGTACATTGCAAAACCCCGGTGCGCATCCCGCGTACTCGAGCGAGTACGGACGCCCGCGAGCAAGCGACAAGCGATGATTGAGATCTCGCGAAGAACTCCGAATGGAATGGCGGACCTTGGCCGTGACGGAGCCAGGACGGAAACACCCGTACTCATCGTGAGCAGGGATTACGACACGCGCACCATCTTCGCCACGGCCCTACGGCGTGCGGGCTATACCGTTCGTGAACTGGCAGACCCCGATCAGGTCGTGGCTGCAGCCCGCGGTTGCGCTATCGTTGTAACGGACTTTCCAACCGCGACAGCATCGGGCGAGACCGTGACCTCCTCGCTTCGAAAGGATCCGCTGACACGGAACGTCACGATTCTGAACGCGACGACGCATGTGTGGGCCGACGAGCTCACCGAGGCGAACATCGCTGGCGTCGACGCGACGCTGATTCTACCGGCGTTTCCGGAGCGGCTCGTCGAGTGCGTGCGTCGCTTATTCGCGGCCGATGGCGAGCGGCCTGCACCGCCTTGCGAGCGGCGCCGGATGTGATCTCCGCTTGCGAAATCGTTCGACGTCAACGATTCTGTGCGCGTGAAGACATCGGCCGCCGCGCACCTCCGCTCCCTCGACACCTCGGATTCGGTCAGCAAAGAAGTTGCCGAGGCCCTGCAAAATGTCCGCGCGTTGGTGGAGGGGCTCAGCAAGTCGGCGCAAGGTGTCGAGAGTAGAACCGGCGTAACCAACGCGCAACTCTTCCTCCTTCAGCAGATTCGCACGGGCCGCCATCTCACCGTGAATGATCTGGCCGCGCGCGCGCTGACGACGCAGAGCACGGTCTCGATCGTGCTCAGTCGGCTGGAGCGCAAGGGTCTGGTGAAGCGCACCCGATCGCCGGTCGACCGACGGAGTGTCGTGCTTCAGCTCACCGCGACGGGCAAGCGAGTGCTGCGTCGCGCGCCACGTGCCGCGACGAGTGAGGTGATGGGCGCATTGGCGCGGTTGACCACGGCGGAGCTCCATGCACTTTCGCATGGCCTTCGGGCGCTCGGTCGAGAGCTTGGCCTGGCAGTCAAACCACCGTCGATGCTGTTCGAGGAAGACGGGCGCCGCCAAACGCCAGCACAGGGCACGAAAGGTCAAACGCGCAGAAAGCGGGCGTGACGCGACCGTGCCTCACGACCGCGGTTAGCTCCGTGACCGATCCTCGGCTCGCCATTTGTCTTATACATAGTCGTCAATATACTTCAGGGCACTCGGCGGTCACCAACTACTGCGCGCCCAGACAGCACTGCGCCTAACCACGCTGACGAATCGTTGAGTGGCTTGCCTCCATCAGGTTCCGTGAGTTTGCGCTGATGGCTGCCGACGAGGATCCATCCAGGCGCTTGCGCGCGCTGCAGCGTACGGCCAGACACGTCATCGTCGACGGTGCGCTCTGGCTGGTATTTGAGCTACCTCCGCTGTACGACCGCAGGCAGAGACCTTCACTCGTTTTCGAAAGTGAGACAGCCATTCGTCGTGTGCGGGATTATCCGGCGAATTGGCGCTCGCTTCGCGATGATGAGCTGTTCGCGCTGAGTTGGAATATCTGAGGGTCGATGGGCTTCGCGTTAGGCGCCTGGCGAGCGAATACTGAATCGGTGTTGGCGCGCTCAGCCCCTCGATTTGATCGGCGCCTCGAATAGGATGGACCTTCTCGCTCGAGCAGCTCGGCTCGCCACAGGTCCTCGGCACGCCGGCTGATCGCCTGTCTGGGAAATCGCTCGTCGCTGAACGACGACGCGCCGTTGTTCAGCCCAGTCCGATCGCATGAAGATTCCGGTGCGACGTCGGTTTCCAGAAATCGGTGCTGTTGCCCCCGAATTGGAGCACTCTATGCATACGCACCTCGACCCGGTCTACCAGTCTAGTCGTCGTCATCGGAGGTGCAAAATGAAATGGCAGTATATAACGACGTTGGCCGCAGTGGTCGTCATCGGCGCCTGCAGTGAGAATCCGACGGCACCAACCAAGCGCGCCGTGCCCAGTCCGTCGATGCAAGGGATCGGCGGCACCGGCATCAAGGTCGACATCGTTCCCACCGTGACGCTCCCGCTAGGACTCGGCGGTACGATCAACATCCATCAGGCGGTCGTCACCAACTTCGCGTTGGTCGAGAATACGGTCGGCCAGATCGTCGGGCTCGATGTTACGGGAACGCTATCCGGAACCACGGTGGACGTTCTCGGTGGCGTTGTTGGAGTGAATGCCGACCCCTTCACGGCCGAGGCCAGCATAACGAGCTCGGGAATGGGGCAGTGCAACCTTGTCACACTCGACCTGTCGAGCCTCAACCTGAACGTCCTCGGACTCGTCAGCGGTACGGTGCCGCTGAACATTACGGCGAAGGGGTCCGGCGCCGTTGGCAGCTTGCTGTGCAATCTTGGCAATGCGCTCAGCGGCCTCGCATCTGGTGGCACAGCCAGCCCCAACGCCCAGAGCCTCGTGAACTCACTCAACGGCGCAATCGGCGGCTGACGTAGTGACCTCCACGACTGACCGATCTTTCGTCGGTCAGTGGCGCCGCCACGTCGCTCCTTCTTTGGGAAGTTGGAGCCGACGAGCGGCGCTTGGGACTCCGGATGATTCGCCTCGCGCTCAGAACAGATTCACTCTGCCGGTAGCCAAATCATAGGTTCCCGCGATGACCTTGAGGCGCGCGTTATCGGTAGCGCTGCGGATAACAGTTGAGGAAGTACGCAACAGGTCTGCCTGCAAACGGGCGTTGCCGTTGATTGCCTCGTCGAGGTTTCCGTTCGAACGCTCCACAGCGGGACGGATATGCGCATACAGCGAGCTGATTTGCCCAGGCGCGTCGTCGCTTTTCATTGCCGCTTTCACCGCGCCGCAGCCGGTGTGGCCAAGGACCAGGAGCGCGCGCACTCCAAGCACCGCGACCCCATACTCGAGACTCGCAATGATCTCGGCGGTCGCGAAGTTTCCCGCGATTCGTGTCACAAAGATGTGACCGATCGTTTGATCGAATATCAGCTCGACGGGTACGCGAGAGTCAGCGCACGCGAGGACCGCCGCAAATGGAGTCTGCTTGTCGACCGTATGCTGTTTGAGAACACTCAAGTCGTGCTCGATCGACGTCAATTGATTGGCGGCGAATCGCTGATTACCGGCCAACAGCTCCTGAATCGCCTCGTCGGGTGACAAAGGCGCGAGTGCAGCGCCGAATGCGGGTGTTCGCCAACGCGCGGGTGGCGCCGTCGAGGCGATCAATGCAGTGACCATCGCGTGCTGCAGAAACTCGCGGCGGCTGCCCATGCTGTAGAACTCTCACCAAGCAGCGACGTCTCACCATAGGCCGTTCGTCCAAGCACCGGCCGGCCGGGTGCGCACCCATGACGGCCTTTGTCTAGGGAATGTGGCCCTCGGCTGCTTGCCGACTCGCCCAGAGGATCTCGTAGGTCTGTTGCTGCTCGTACTTGCGCTGTACCCGCGCGACGCGCTCAACGAGCTGTTCAAAATCCTGGGCAGACAGAAAGTCGCAGACTGGTCGCAAGCGGTGCGAAATCTCGCGCTTCAACTGTTCCACCTGATCCACTTGGGAGCCGTGCGGCATCGTGCGCTCCGGGAACGAGGAGGCGTCGCCAGAAGCGCCCAGCGCAAGAACGTGCTTGCGGGCTGGTGTCAGTAAACCCCGCTACGCTTGTTTCAACCTATGCGGGGTGTCCCCTCAGCGTAAGTGTACGATTCCGCACACGCCAACTCACTGCTTCGATATCAAGCAGGCCCGTCCGAGCGGATACCGGTCAGTGGCTGAGCGGTTGAGACAGGCCGCCGTAGCTATTCCGAATGATCTGGTAGCAGGCGCAAGCCGCCTCTTCGAGACCCTCGCGATCGATGATCTTCACGCGGCCATGCGTGTACTCGATGAGCCCGGCCTTCTGCAACATGCTGGCGGCAACCGTAACACCCGCGCGACGGACACCGAGCATGAGAGAAAGAAATTCGTGCGTCAGTGGGAACTCATCGGCGGCTACTCGGTCGTGCGTCATCAGCAACCAGCGCGCGCAACGCTCTTCAATAGAATGAGCCCGGTTGCATGCCGACGACTGGGAGACCTGGCTCATATAGCTTTGCGCGTAACGAAGGAAGAGTCCACGCAATGCGGCGCTGTCCGCGACTGCCTTCTGAAATGCCGCTGCGGTCACGCGCACTCCGCCGTCGGCCACCTGAATGATCGCCTTCGCTGGCTCACGATCGACGCCGAAGAGCAAAGGGAGCCCGACAAACCCTTCGCTTCCCACGGTGCCCACTTCCACGCTCGTGCCATCGCCGACCGGTGCAATGATGGACGCAACGCCACGAATGAGAAACAGCACGTGTGTGATTGGACCATTGGCTTCGTAGAGAACGGTACGAAGCTTCAGATCGACCTTCTCAGCGTCTTCGAGGAGCTCTGAATACTCCTCGGCATCGAGCGCACTGAGCAAGGAATTGCGCCATGGCTCGGTCGATCCGGACGACCTGGATTGCATGCAAGTCTCCTGAGTCTGCCATGCGAGAGAACTGGAATCCAGTCTGACGGCAGGAGGGAGGGACTCGCCTTAATCCGGAGGCCTGATGTCGAAAGCTGATGTGCGCGTCGCGCCGACGTGCGTCTTCACGCTGACGCAAGGTAGCGGCGAACGCGCCTGAAAATGAGGAAATCCCGGATTGTACGAACGGCATCCGCGCGAAAGAAAATTGTACGCAAACGTACGAATCGCCATCCTTAAACGCATGGCGGATATGCTGTTGCGCTGCTCATGGAAAACGAGTACGATGACAACGTCTCCCCTGCAGTTTGAATCGACCTGTCTATTGTGGAGCCGTTCAGATGGAATCGGTTCGATCCGGGAACGATGTCGCGGGCATTTCGCGTGAGAAGCCCAATCTCAGCGCGGAGGGAGTAGCTGTTCTCCACGCTGCCTTGGCAGAAGAGCTCGCGGATCGCGATGTCACTTCATCGGCTGCTCTGAAGGCGGCGCTGAGCCAGCTCTGTGACGAGGCGAAGGCAAAGTATTGGCCCCCCGAGGTGCTCCTGATCGCGTTCAAGACGGCGCTCGAAACGGTTCCTGCAGTGCGACGCCTAACGCGGGGGCCGGACCGTGACGAGTTCGTGGCTCGCCTCGTATCGCTGTGCATCGAACAGTATTTCCGCGATACGAGTCGTTAGGCCAGCACTACGACAAGACGTTCCGCGGATCCGCCGCTGTCGCCTGGCGTGCCGGCACGTAGGCCGCGAGGACTCCGACGCCCCACATCACGAGTGCCGTCACCACGAGTACCGCGGGCTCCATCGGCTTCACATGGAAAAGAAGTGACGTCATCACTCGTGACAGCGCTGCCGCGCCGATCACGCCGGCGGCCAGCCCTGAGCTGGTCACGATGAGCCCCTGACGCAGCACCATCGACCGGATAGCCGATGGGCTCGCGCCGAGTGCCATGCGAATTCCGAACTCGCGCGCTCGCAAGCGGACAGCGTACGCGAGCACGCCGTACAGACCAAGGAGGGCGAGCGCGATGGCGACGCCCGCGAAAGCGAGCAGCAGCCGTAGCGTGAACGTCCGCGTTGCGTTGCCTCGGCCGAGGACGTCGTCCAGCGGCGCCGGGTGATACATGACGAGCAGGGGATCGATCCCGCTAACGACACGACGTGAGCTTGCCGCCACGGCGTCGACATTGCCCATCGTCGACACGACTTGGGTGAGCGCCCAATTGCGATCGCCCGCGAATTGCCGGTGCGCGTGATAGAGCGTCGGCTCGACGTGGCCCTCGATGTCGAGTGCGACGTCGGCAACGACACCGATGACGGTCCACGTTATGCCACCCGTGCGCAGCTGCTGCCCGATCGGATCGACGCCAGGAAAAAGCAGTTGTGCGGCCGATTTGCTGATCACCACACGCGGCGGAGCGTGCGCGTCGTCACCCGCCTCGAAGAGCCGGCCCGCCAAACGAGGAACGCCGAGCGCCGCGAAGTAATCGCCGGAGATGACGCGCTGCTCCAGCGATGAGTGATCGATCTTGGTGTTGACCAGCGGACCGGAGAGCGGCCGAGTGCCCCAGGAATTGTAGGAACCGGTCGCGGGCAGCCGCGATGTTCCACCGGCGGCGCGAACGCCAGGCTCGCGCTCGATCGCTGCCGCCAGATCGTCGTAGAATGCGGCGCGTGCGGTCGAGTCGTAGCGGCTCCCAGGCAAGTGTGCCTCGAACGTGAGCACGTCGGCAGAGCGAAAACCAAGGTCCACACGCCGCAGCTGCGCGAAGCTCGAGAGCAAGAGACCCGCACCGACGGCGAGCACGAACGCCAGGGCCACCTGCGCCGCCACGAGCGCTCCACGAAGTCGTACCTGTCCGCGACCGCTCGACGCGCCGCGCCCTTCGCCGCGCAATACGTCTCCCGGACGTGTCCGTGCGGCGCGCACCGCCGGCGCGGCACCGAAGATCAGGGCGCAGAGCGTCGAGAGTGCGATGGAAAACATCAGCAGACGTGGATCCAAAGCCAACGACGAGAGCCGCGGAATGTTGCCGTCCCCCAGCCTAACGATGGCCGCCATGCCCGCCCGTGCCACGGCGAGGCCGGCGACGTCGCCGACGAGCGCGATGACGATGCTCTCGACGAGCATCTGACGAACGATGCGAGCGCGCTGGCCACCGAGTGCCGTGCGGACCGCGAACTCACGCTGCCGTTGGGACCCACGCACGAGCATCAGCGTCGCAATGTTCACGCAGACGATGAGCAGGACGAGCGCGACGGCGCCGAGCATGATCTCCAGTGCGGTGGCCGTCGGTGCGACCATATCGTCCTTGAGCGGATCGAGTCGCGCGCGCGTGTCGCGCGCGTCCGGATACTTGACGCCAAGCCGGGTCGCGAGCGCGGTCAGCTCGGCTTGCGCTGCGCCGATCGACAATGTCGGCCGCAATCGGGCGATGACCGTGAGATAGTGATTGGTCGCGTTCGACGGATCACGGCCTGGATCGAGATTCTCCGGCGTCCACGCATCGGCGCGCGGGACGAGCGGATCGACGAAGCTCGCCGGCATGACGCCCGCAATGCGATACGACGCACCATCCATGACGATCGAGCCGCCAATCGCCGAGGGATCGCCGCGCAACTCCTCCTGCCAGAGGCGATGGCTGATCACCGCGATGCGCGATGGTTGTACCGTCTCGTTCATGCCACCGTGTTCGTCATCGCGCGAGAATGCCCGGCCGAGTGCGGGACGCACACCAAGGACGTCGAAGTAGTCCGCGCTCACGGGCAGCACGCGTATGCGGCGCGCCCGATCCCCACGCCCGATGTCGGCGCCGACGGCGTCGTAGGTCATGACTGCGGCGACCGACGCGAACGACGACATGCCGTCGCGATACTCCAGAAAGTGCACCGGCGTGACGAAGCCGTGGTCGTTAGGCGCGCGCACGTCGGTGTTGTAGAGGCGCACGAGGCGGCCCGGTTGTGAGTACGGAAGCGGCGCGAGTAGCACGGTGTCGACGGCGCTGAAGACCGCGGTCGCACCACCGATCCCGATGGCGAGGGTGAGCACGGCGACGGCGGCGAAGACCGGGTTTCGTCTCAACGTACGAAAAGCGAAACGAACATCGCCGGCACCGTCGAAGAACGCGCGCGTGCGGCGCGCGTCACGCACGTCCTCCTTCACGCGCTCGACGCCGCCGAGCGCCATGACCGCCTGGCGATGCGCCTCGGCGTGGCTCACTCCCGAGCGCCGGCGATACTCCTCCTCCATCTCAACGTGGACGCGAAGCTCCTCCTCGAGCTCGCGATCTTCGGCGCGGCGAAAGACAATCGCCCGAAGGCGCAGCAGCAGATCGGATAGCATGCTCATGCGCCCTCCGACACCCAGAGGCGGACACCCATGATGTGATCGATCGCCGCGGACGCGCGCTCCCACGCCGTGTGCTGCGTGGTGAGCGTCCGTCGGCCGGCAGGGGTGAGCTCGTAGTAACGCGCGCGCCGCCCGTTCTCGGTCACGCGCCAGCTCGTCTTCAACCAGCCGCGCCGGCGCATGCGCACGAGCGCGGGGTAGAGGGATCCCTGGGTGACGAGGAAGACATCGCGCGACATCCATTGAATGCGATGCGCGATTCCCCAACCGTGCATGGGATCGAGGGCGAGCGTCTTGAGAACGAGCATCTCCAGCGTTCCCTGGAGCAGCTCGACGCGGTCGTCGGACACCGTGGGCTCCTTCAGATGGTCTGAAGGTAGACAGCCCCGGTGCCGAAAAGGTTCATAGCGATTTCTTGAAGCCGCGCCACGAAAGGCGCCGGGCGTGTCAAGCGGCGGCGCTGATCAACCGTGCCAGTCCTTTCGGCGCCATTCGCTGCCACTGCCAGCCGACCGTTATCGACACCGGCTCCGAGATCGACGGTGTCGTGCACGTGAGCACGACGTCCTGACCTTGTCGCTCCTCGCCCTTGCCGACGACTGCGATCGTCCACACACGTCCTTCCTCGTCTGTCACCGTGCGGTTGCTCGCCATTGGGCCTCACTCGTTGGTGAAACGACAGGTGCTGCACGGACGACACTCTGTCAATCAGACGACCAACGCGGCGTTTCGTCGCGGCCGCCAGTGGCGCCAGCAAACGCGCCGAGGAAGTTCCACGCCGCGAGGAAGCTTCCAGTGATCGATCCAACGAGCGATGCAGTCGCGAGCGCCGTTAGGCTGGCGGATCGTTGTAGCGACGACGCGGCGTTTCCGGTGTGTATCTCGTAATCTCCCGCGGCGCCGCGTGTCGCAGTAGGTCGATCAAGTGGTCGTCCGGGAGGTCCGGCCAGTCGCGCGGGAACGGCTGGAGATCGATGGTGCGCGCTCCGGCGGTGAAGCGGAGCACTGCACCAACTGCGATGTCCGAATGCGGTGCGATGGCAGCGCTCCAGAGTCTCCCGCCGGGATATCGGAAGCTCCGCACAACCGTAAGATCCGTGATGTCGGCCTTCTCCTCGATGTCGTCGCTCACCTCGATGTCGTCGCTCACCTCGAGTGCGGGCGTCTTCGATCGTGAAGCCTCTCTGTCCATCACGGTTTCGCCCGAGGCTCTTCGTGGCCGTACTGGCTCGGATTCGCGGAGAAGAGCGCGCAGTGCAAGCTCGTCTATGCTCTCCCAATCGCGGGGAAACGGACAGAGCCGTCGTTTCTCGTTACCAGCGGTCGTCTCGAAGACCAGCCAGCCCAGCTGATAACAGTCCGCCAGGTAATCCTCGGCGCGCGTGACTGGGTGTATCGACTCCGGAAGAATGCACCAGACCCGCCACGACCTGCCCTCTTGGTCAAGAAATTCGCGCACTGCCATCGTCGCGCTCTCATCTGGTCGGTTCCTGCCCCGCTCCGAGAATTGCCTAACGCAACCGGCGTGCTCAAGCGCGGCCTCCGACTGCGGCGTCGCTCACAAATCGGACGAAAGCTGGCGGCGATGCGGAGAGTCATTGCAAAGGCGGATGGGACGCGTCCGGACCCTCCTTGAGGCGGCGGCGTTCTGGAGCATTGATCGCTTGGTCGAGCAATTGACATAGTTCGGGTTCTTTCAATTCAGTCCACCGTTCTGGTTGCTTCGGTAGACGGCGGCGCGCGTTGCTCTCGAGCGCCTCGAAGCAAATCCAGCCCTTGTGAAACTCACCGAGATACCGCTCGGCAGTCCGGCTGCGCCGTGCCAGGCCCGGCGTGACCGGCCAGGCGCGCCAGAGTTGGCCCTCGGCGTCACGGAACTCACGCACCTTGGGTACCGGTTCGCCTGTCGCGTTAGGGTCCGCGCCGGTGGGCTGCGTGATTGGCATGGTTGAAGCCGTCCGTTCTGACTTGCGTTGGTCGATGTGACGCCGCAGCGCGATCGTCTGCTCCGCCGCGACGGCGGCGGCAAGCAGTGAATCCTCCAGGCGCCGGATCTCCGAAGTGCTCTCCGTCGAGAGGCCGCTTGCTTCCGCCTCGCAGGCCTCGCGTAAGCGACTTCTCAATGCACCCTCTGCGTCGCGAAGCACGGGCTCGAGTGGGTCCGTAGCGGATTTCTCGTCAGATGGCGACATCGGATATTCTCAATTGCCCTCTCGGTCTCACGGCTCGCGCTCCTGCCCAGCGTGACCCACCTCACGCTCGCAACTGGCGTACCGATCCGAGGCGTGCACTGGCAATCGCCGTCCAGATCGTCAAACGGAGCCATCCGCTCGTTACCGGTGCGAGTCGGCGCGTTTCTTCCGTCTGACCGCGAAAGATCGGAACAGAAGCTTCTGCAATCGCTGATTGTGACATGGTCGAGCCGCGAGCAGATGTCGCCTAAGAGGCCGATGGAAGACAAGCCGGAGCAACAAGATCGTCCGCGAGATGAGCATCGTTCTCGTCTAGCCAGACTCGCGGTCTCGGGTCGCCTATTCCGGTTGCTCGTCGAGAGCGTCACGGACTACGCGATTTTCGTCGTCGATTCCGCCGGCAACGTCCAGAGTTGGAACCCCGGTGCGCAACGACTGAAGGGCTACACTGAAAATGAAATTGTTGGTAAGCACTTTTCCATTTTCTATCCGGAAGCGGACGTCGTCGCACGCAAACCCGCCAAAGAGCTCAAGATCGCATCCGCGGTCGGACGTGTCGAAGACGAGGGATGGCGCATCCGCAAAGACGGTACGCGGTTCTGGGCCAACGTCGTCATCACCGCGCTCCGTGGCGACAGCGGGGAGCTGCTCGGATTCGCGAAGATCACTCGTGATCTCACCGCGAGACGCGACGCCGAGGAACAGGCGCGGTCTCTCGCCGCCGAACGAGCAGCTCGGAGCGAAGCAGAAAAGCATAGACTGGAGCTGCTCCGACTTACGGAGGAGCTTCAGCAGCAGGCGCTCGAGCTCGAAGCCCAGACGGACGAAGCGCAATCGCTGACCGAGGAGCTCGAGCAAACCAACGAAGAGCTACAGCGGCAAGCGGGCGAAGCAGACGCGGCGCGCGAGGCAGCGGAGGCGGCACGTGCCGAAGCCGACCTGGCGAACACGGCGAAGACCGAGTTCCTCGCCGTCATGAGTCACGAGCTACGCACACCCCTCAACGCGATTGCCGGCTACGCGGAACTGTTGCGCATGGGGATTCGTGGTCCCGTCACGAAGGAGCAGCTCGCCGATCTGGATCGCATCGCTCGCAGCGAGCGCACGCTCCTGGCTCTCGTGAATGACATTCTCAATTACGCGCGAATGGAGGCGGGCCAGGTTCACTACGCTGTGGAGCGCGTACTCGTGTCCAACCTTCTCGCCGACATCGAAGCGCTCGTGGGGCCACAGCTTCGCGAGAAGAACCTGCGATTCTCACTTGGCACCTGCGATGGCGACCTGGTGGTCCGTGCTGATGCCGATAAAGCCCGACAGATTCTCGTCAACCTGATGTCGAACGCGGTGAAGTTTACGCCGCCGGGAGGGTCGGTCGAAGTCACGTGTGGGGCCGACGTCCTGAATGCACGGATCACGGTTCGCGATACCGGCGTCGGCATTCCGCCGGAGAAGCTCCAGGTCGTCTTCGAGCCATTTGTGCAGCTCGATCGGAGCCTAACGAGCGCGAGGGAGGGAGCGGGGCTCGGACTTGCAATCAGCCGCGATCTTGCTCTCGCGATGGGGGGTGATCTCGTCGCCGAAAGTACCGTCGGCCGGGGCTCGTCCTTCATTCTCACGCTGCCATTGGCGAGCACATCGCAATTTGCCGACGTCGCACAGCCACAGAGCTCGAGCCGAGATCAGCTGAGGCAATAGCGGCGGCAGCGCATTGGCGCCGGGCGCGAAGATGGTTACCAACTTCGGCGTTACCGAATGAAGTCGAGCACGGCGCTCGCTGCCGCCGAGTGACTGGATATCATGAGTGACAGTTCAGCGTCCCGCCGCAGCGGTCGTTGTCTTCGCTGCGCCTAACGTGCGATCGAAGAATCGTGCCGCCGCACTGTCTGCCGTGATCCACGAAGCGTGGCGAAGAAAGCCGTGGATCTCGTCGGGAAGGACGAGCTCCTCGAACGCGACATCCCGCGCCGCGAGACGACGCGCGAGGTCCACCGTCTGATGGAATCGCACGTTGCGATCGTCGTCGCCCTGGATGAGGAGCACTGGCGACGTCCACGTCTTCACCGCCGAAACGGGCGACGACTGCCAGGCCACCGTGCGCGCGCGATCGAGATCGGGTGGCTCGTTGAAGCGAGCGCCCTCGGCCGCAGCGGCGAAGGTCCGGCCCGCGCCTGACTCGGGCGTCGTGAAGTCGTGCACACCGTGAAGATCGACACCGGCAGCGAAAATGTCGGAGTTTCGACCGAGGGCAAGCGCGGTAAGGAATCCGCCGTACGAGCCGCCCCAGATGCCGATGCGTTTCGCATCGACCTCGGGCAAGGAGCGAAGATACAGGCCGCCGGCCTTCACGTCCTGATACTCCGATGCGCCTAACGCGCCAGCGTGCGCCGGGTGATGGAAGTCGTGCCCATAGCCCACGCCGAGCCGGTAGTTCACCGACAGTACGACGTAGCCGTTGCTCGCGAGGTACTGATTCATCGCGTACGAGTTCGTGTAATAGTCCATGTAGTGCCAGCCGAGGAGCATCTGTCGCGGCGGCCCGCCATGGACGAAAACGACGGCCGGCTTCCGAGCGGTTCCACCGGCGCGCTCGAAGAGCTGTCCGTGTACCATCGTGCCGTCGGCGGCACGGAAGACGACCATCTTCGGCGTCACCAGTTGATCCGTCGGGAAGTCGGGCGGGATGTGATCGGCGGCGATGAGGCGCCGCGCGCCGCCGGCCGCGGGCATCACCGCTGGGAGTGGCGGCCGCTTGGCACCGGCGGCAATGAATACGATTGTCGAGCCATCGCCTGTGACGTTAGGCGTCCACTCCAGTCCGTCGCCAGGCGTGCGCTCGACGGGCTGCGCTCGGTCCACGGGCACGGTGAAGAGGTGTCGCCGGTCGACGTCCTCGCGACCCGCTCCTGTGTTCGCGTTGAAGACGAGATATTTGCGGTCCGGGCTGGGCGCGACGTACTCCACCATGAATTTTCCTGGTGTCAGGAGGAGCGGCGCACCACCGCTCTCGGAGATGGAGTAGAGGTGTGGCCAGCCATCGAGATCGGCGAGGAAGGTGATCCGGTCACCGCTCATCCAATGCAGGTTCGCCTGTCCCTCGCTGGTTGGATAGGAACCATGGAGCGCCTCGGGACTCTTCCAGATCGCGCGGCCTTCGCCGCTATGCGCGTCCGCCGTCCAGATCTGCCAGGGATTCGGATGCAGCTCGAGCAAAGATTGGGGCGCTCCACCCGCGCCGCGCAGCCTAACGAAGGCGACGTGCGCGCCATCGGGCGACCAGCGGGGCACCGCGTCGCGGCTCGTCGACGGCGCGAGCCACAGAATCGGCTCCGTCTCGGAGGTGAAGACGCCGATGAAGCTGTGGTCACCGCGGCTGGAGACGAAGGCGAGACGACTGCCGTCGGGCGACCACTCGGGCGAGTGGCTCGTGCCGCGTGAGAAGAAGAGGCGCTTGCCTGCCGCGCTCCCGTCGATCGGTACGATGAAGATCTGGCCGTTGCTCTCGTAGGCTACGCGGTCACTCCTCGGCGAGATCACCGGTGCGTCACCCTGTGCGAGCAGCTTCGGCACGCCGCCCGCGAAAGAGACAGTCCAGATCTCGACGCGCGGTTGCACGGGACTCGATGTGGGATCGGGCGCGAGGCCGCCCTCGGCGGCCCAGTTGGCGTCGTGATCACCGCCGCGCACGTAGACAACCCACTTGCCATCGGCGGAGATTGAGAGATTTGTCAACTCCTGGCCGTCGTCGTTCGGGTAGTCGGTGAGCTTGCGCGCCTGGAAGTCGGGACCTTCGGCCGCGTACAGGTTCCGGACGCCGCGCTCATCGAAGACCCACGCGATGCGCGACCCGTTCGGCGCGGTTGTCAGTTCGGTCGGATACGGATAGCTGGTGACCTGCTGGATAGTGAACCCAGCGGGTGACGAAGAGGTCTGCGCGACTGCGGGAGCAAAGCCGCCGGCAAGCGCGGCAACCGAGATCGGGGTGAGTACGGCGCGAGTGATGCGGCCGAAGACGACGGGACGGCGACGAGGCATTGAGGGCTCCTGGGGAGAAGCGGGACTCAGCATCGTCGCCTGATGCGCGCGAAGATGCAAGGAGAACCTGCCCTGCGACGGTGACACCAGAGGGGGAGAGCGTCGTCATTTGATACGATCGTCGTTAATCTCACAAGTTGCCGTCTCACCAGCCGCACCAAACAGTGTCTCCGCTCAACATCTTCCAGCGTCTCTCCTCGGCGCCGACGAATCCACATGCACCCGTGGTGCCACGGACCTTCGACGTGGCTGAGCTCTATCGCGGACCTGTGTCTTTGCCGACCGACGATGAGCCAGGCGCAGCGCCGCTCGACGAAAAGTTGCGTCAGGCCTATTTCTGGATCGTCAACACCGCGATCATCAGCCCGCATTACGACATCGAGTACAACGGCGCCCCGCCGCAATCCTTTGCCGTCGGCGATGGCACGAGCCGCCTCACGCTGCCCTCGGCGCAGAGTTACTCCGGCTTCGTCCTTCTCCCGGTGCTGACCTTCGCCACCAGGCGAAAGTGTCTGTTCATCGGCGGTCCTGGGCGAGGGAAGACCGCGAGCGCACTGCTGATGGGCGTCCTCGCCGGCTACTCGGTCCGCGAGGTCCGACGCGCCATGCAGCATGGCCATCCCCAGATGACGATCGCCGATCTCCTCGGCACGCCGCTTCCCGCCGACCTCGTTGCCGCGCAACGTGTCGAGGACATTCGCATCTCGTGGCGCGCGTGGCTTGCTATGCGCGTGAAGATCGTCGATGAGTACAATCGCATCCCGACGCGGACGCAGAGCGCGCTGCTCACGGTGATGGCCGACAACTACGCCGAGGTGCTCGATCACATCTACGAGTGCCCCGAGTCAGCGTGGTTCCTCACGGCGAACGATGATCGCGGCGGCGGAACGTACCAGGTGATCGAAGCACTGCGCGAT
This sequence comes from Gemmatimonadaceae bacterium, assembly GCA_036496605.1. NCBI lineage: Bacteria > Pseudomonadati > Gemmatimonadota > Gemmatimonadia > Gemmatimonadales > Gemmatimonadaceae > Gemmatimonadaceae bacterium. The sequence continues at coordinate 189,334 of DASXKV010000025.1, forward strand.
CGAATCGACGTCGTCGTTCAGGCGCTTGCCTTCAATCCGCGATTCCTCAGCGAGCTGCTCACACGAATCGAGGAGCGCGTGCGGCCGGAAGAAGTCGTACCACGGCAGATCGTCTTCACGGAGAGCGAAATCGATCGCATTCAGGAAGCGATCCTTGCCGTCGAACTTCCGGAGCCGGTCAGGCGACGCCTGGAGTTTTTTGCCAGCCAGTTCGAGCTCTGCGACGTGGCGGCCGAGCAGTTCGAGTACAAGACCAAGGACACGGCGCGATTGGCCGGTGCGGAGTGGCATATGTTGGTCGCGCAGGATACGGGCCGCGATCGGCTCAAGGACCTGGGATGCCAGACGACGAATGGCGTGTCGGTTCGCGCGCTCCAGACGTTGATTCACTACGCGAAGGCGATCGCCTACTTCCGAGGCAACGGGGTGGTCGAGCTCGAGGACGTACGACAGGTCTTGCCGTTCGTGATGCACGACAAGCTCACTCCCGATCCCGACGCGCCTTTCTTCGACGCCGCGGGGAACGCCGCGCTCCGCACCGACCGTATTGGCTGGCTGCGCCGCCTGTTCGATCTGAGTTGCGCCGAGTACGACCAACTCGACCTGGATCGTGATGACGCCGTCGGCGCGCTCCTCGCCGAGTTGCGACGTGGCGTTGATGGTGTGAACGAGCGTCAGGTCCGCGACCGTCTCGTGCGCATCGAGCGCCTGGTCGGAGAGCTCACGAAGGGGCGCAAGCTCTACGGTCATCTCTACGACGATCTCCTCGTGCTCAAGTATCTCCATCAACGCTACACGAACTATCTGCACTGGCTGGAGGCGCGTTAGGCATGGCAGTGAGCGAGCAGTTCGCACGGGTCCTTCGCTCGTCACGCGACGAGCTGAACGCCCGCTTTGTCGCAGCCCGCCAGCAGTATCCAGCCTTGGCCGGCGACGCGTTCATGGCATTCCTGACGAGCGTCGTCGAGCCCCTGATATGCGCCGTCGCCGCTGCGTGCCCGGATCGCTCCGACGCCGTGGCATTCGCCGCGTATGACGTCGCGCTGGAGCTCGTCGGCCAGCGCATCGCCGGTGCGCGCGGCGCGGCCATCGACACCATCTGGAGACGCGTGCTCCCGGCGACGGCGCGGATTGTCGCGATGGAGCCATCGCGCGTGCTCGCCTCGCTCAGCAACGCCGCGCACCAACTGGAGGGGACGCCGGGTGCGAATGTCGGCGGGTGGGTGGACAACATGTCGCGACTCGCCCCCGAGTGCTCGAGCGTCGACGAGCTGCTGCGGGTCGGTCAGGTTGCAGCCTGGCGCGCCGGGATGTCGCACTTTCGGCGGGGCGCGATCGGCGCCGCAGCCGCGCTCCCGGAGCCGCTTGCGCTGGCGGCCGTGGGTGCTTCGGCATCGTGCCGATGGCCCGCAATCGAGGCGGGTCTTCTCGGCAGCGAATGGTTCGACCCCTCGCGACCTGACGACCGTCGCGTGAGCGGCAATGGTGACCTGCTTCGCGCAATAGCGACGGTCGGCGCGTTTCGCGGATTCGGCGGGGTCTTTGTCGACCCGCCACGAGTGACGTATGGCGCGGGGCACTTTCACGTGTCGAGCGGCGATGAGACGTGGTTGCTGACCGCCGATTTATACGGCGCGACACTGCATCGCGTTGGGCCTAACGACGTACAGCTGCCGAAGCCCCTTGCATCGTTGCCGCGCGGCGTCCGGGTTCCGGAGGGGCCTGGAACAGTCACCAGCGCCGCGTTCAGCGAGACGACGCTCGCGGTGACCTGGTCGCTGACCCACCAGGTCACGCTCCTGGCTCTCGCGTGAGTATGCTTCCCGGACTCGGCGCGACTTCGCGAGGCGATGTTGACGCCTTGCACCAACGTTGGAAGAGTGCATGGCCCGAGGCGCTCGCCGCATGGAGCCGATTCACGCGTCTACGTCCACCGACGTTCTGCCTGACGGCGAAGCAGGCAGAGACGGAGGGCCTCACCGGAAGCTTCGCGATGATTCGGCTCGTCGACCAAGCCGTGGTCGTGAGCTTGCCGGCGGTCGCGGCCTCCGGAGTTGAATTGTTCGCCGTCGAGGTGCTCGCGCATGAGATTGGCCATCACGTGCTCGCGCCGGCAACGCTCAACGATCACGCGCGGTCACTCGCGCGCATGCGACGCTCGCTCCCGACGGTGGAACGGCACGCGCCCATGATCGCGAACCTCTATACGGATCTCCTCATCAACGATCGCCTGCAGCGCAGCGCCGGGCTACACCTGTCGAGCGTGTATCGAGCATTGGCGCGTGGGGAAGAAAGCTCGCCAAAAGAGGGTGGTACGCTGTGGACGCTGTACCTGCGCATCTACGAAATTCTCTGGAGCCTCGAGCGCGGTTCATTAGGCGGCACCACGCCGGACGATCGCATCGAGCGCGACGCCTGGCTCGCCGCGCGTCTCGTGCGCAGCTATGCACACCAATGGCTCGATGGCTCCGGCCGATTCGCGGCACTGCTGCTCACCTACCTGCTCGAGGATACCGCGTCCGAGTCGCTCATCCGGCCGCTCCTCGATACAGGGCGCGCAGGGGTCGGAGGCGATCCCGCCGGTCTCAGTGAAATAGATCCGGAGGAAGAGCGAGGCGCGATCCATCCGGCCGCCGATGCCGCGCTCACGGGCGATGCTGATGATGAAGAAATCGCTCCTGAGGAAGCCGGGGAGGCAGCTCCGAAAGGCTCAGCTGCGAACGCACCGCCGCGCGGACAAGCGCGCGAGCCGTTCGAGTATGGCGAGATCCTGAAGGCCAGCGGCGTTAGGCTTACCGAACATCAAGCCGCGGTGCGTTATTATAGAGAGCGCGCGATACCGAATCTGGTGCGCTATCCGAGCCGCCGCGCACCAGAGTCCGAAGAACCATTGCCCGAAGGCCTCGAACCTTGGGATCTCGGAAGCTCGCTGGACGAGATCGACTGGCTTCAGAGCATTCTTGTCAGTCCGCGAGTCGTTCCGGGCATAACGACGGTGCAGCGGGTATGGGGAACGACGGAAGGCGCCGAGCCACGCCGCATACCGCTCGATCTCGACATTTACGTGGATAGCTCCGGCTCGATGGCGAATCCGCAACGTCAGGTGTCTTATCCGGCGCTGGCTGGTGCGATCGTTTGTCTGTCGGCGTTACGTGCCGGCGCGCGGGTCCAAGCGACGCTCTGGAGCGGCGCGCACCAGGTCCTCACGACGCAAGGCTTCGTTCGCGACCAGGAGAAGGTGCTCAGCGTTCTCACCGGCTACCTCGGCGGTGGAACCGCGTTTCCAATTCATCTGCTGCGCGAGACGTATGCGGCACGCCGCGCGGAAGCGCTGCTCCGGCCGACGGCCATTCTCGTTGTTTCGGACGACGGGGTAACGACGATGTTCGCGAATGATGAACAGGGCCGCAGCGGATGGGCAGTTGCCGCCGAGTCACTCGCGCGCGCTGGCGGAGGCGGTACCTTCGTGCTAAACCTTCCCGCGGCTCGGCAAGAAGACCCCGATCTCACACGGGCACGACGCGAAGGATGGCACATCCATCGCGTCTCGTCGTGGGAGAATCTCCTGGAGTTCGCCCGAGAGTTCAGCATTCGCGCATATGGCGACGAAGCTCGAAGCGACACTTCGCCTCGGCGGTGAGCAGTGATCGTCGTCTGGCGGATTACCGAGCGATGCAACCTCGCATGCGGCTTTTGCGCCTACGATCGCCGCCTCGAACGTTCGCGACAGAGCGCCGATCGCGGGACAGTGCTTGCGTTTGGATCGGCGCTCGCGGCATATCAACGCGCCGCGGGTGACCAAGTGCTCGTGAGCTGGTTGGGGGGTGAGCCGCTGCTGTGGACGCAGCTCGAAGGCTTGACGATCCCTTTCGTACGCGAGCTCGGACTTCGCGTCAGCGTCACGACCAACGGCACTGCGCTCGCGTCCGGGCGCGTATGTGAGCACATCCTCGAGTACTACGACGAGCTCACCGTCAGCGTCGACGGGCTCGGTGAGGCCCATGACCGAGTGCGGGGGTGGGTTGGCGGATTTGCCGTGCTGCGCCGCGTCGTGCCGTTGCTAGCCGCAGGGAGGAAACGCGGCGCAACCCCACGTCTGCGAGTGAACGTGGTGCTCATGCGCGACAACGTCCACGAGTTCGCACAGCTATGTCTCGAGCTGGCGACGTGGGGCATCGATGAGATCACGTTCAATCAATTGGGAGGCAACGACCGCCCCGAATTCTGGGTCGAGCACCACCTGTTGCCGAGCGACGTCGACCGTCTCGCTTGCGATATCCCGATGCTACGCGAGCGGCTCGCCGCATGCGGCGTGACATTGCGCGGGGGAGACCGCTACCTGGAGCGTATCAGAAGCTCCGCTGAAGGCCGACGTCTGCCTGTGCGCGACTGCGGACCTGGCGAGCGCTTCCTCTTTGTGGGTGAGCGTGGACTCATTGCGCCCTGCAGCTTTACCAGCGATGAATTCGGCGTGCCCATTTCGGAGTTGTCAGGCGCGGAGGATATCGCGTCGTTGCCGGCGCGGTTCGCCACGATGCGCAGCCGACGATCGATGCCGCCCGCTGTCTGCGGCGATTGCCCGAGCACGCAGGTGTTCGACAAGTTCCAAAGCGCTTAATGCATAGATGCTAAATCGCCTCGGTCGTGAAGGACCTCCCTTGGCGTCGCTGTTGCATCGCGTCGCAGACACGCCCAAGGACTTTCTCGCCGAGCCGCACCTTCGCGGGGCAGGAAGGATTCATGTCGCCGCCGTCGTCGGCGACCTGTTGGCATCGCGCGGCGCCGCGGTCAGCGCCGGCGATCTCGAGTCGTTTTCGGGGAAGGGAGCCGGTGGCCGCAACGAGCTGGCTGTGACACTGCTTCTCTGCTGGTTATTGGCGGATCCGTGGTTCGCATCCGCGGCACCGACAAAGCTCGAGCTTCTTCGGCTGCTCGGCGAGGGCGCCTCCGAGCTTGCCGCCTCAACGCCGGCTCGCAAGTTCATCGACGACCCCGACCGTCGCGAAGAGCTCGTCCGTGTAACGCTTGCCGCGATCGGTTGCCGACCCGCTGGTGAATCGGAGGCGCAAGCCGAGGATCGCCTAACGAGCCTCAGCTCCGCCGAGCGTGCGCGGATCGTCGAGGCAGCTCGTGCGGCCGAGCTTCGCGCGCGGAAGATCCGTGAGGCGCTGCGAAAGAAGGTCGCCGAGGAATCCGCCGACAAGTGGACGCGCGAGTGACCAACGAGATCGTCACGGACGCAGATCGATACCCTACTCTGACCGATGCGGGGCGGACGATGTTGCGATTTCTGCGCGAGCACGCGCACGCGCCGATCTATCGCAACGAGAGTGGAAACCGCCTCACCGCGGCTGACGTCGAGCGGGTGCGTATCTTCGAAGGCGAGGTGCTCGCCGCCGATGTCGGATGGGTCGCGGGCGATGAGCCTTCGTGGAGTCAGGAGTTCATGGAGCGCTGCTACGCCGACGTACCATTCTATCGGCGCCTCGGCGCGCCGCCGCCGCGACTCCGTGACATACCGACAATATCACGCGCCGACCTCGCGCTCGACATCGCTCAGTTCGTTCCCGACCACGTTTCGGTAGATCGGTTGATCAACTTCAGAACGAGCGGAACGACCGGGCATCCGCTGCTGCTCGCCTCGCATCCGGTAGTGGCGGCGAGCTATCTGTCTTTTCACAAACGCGCACTGCGGCGCTTTGGCATCGAGCTGCGTCACGGCCAGGGACAGATTGGCGTCGTCCTGCTCGGTCATCAACGCGAGTGCTTCACCTATGTATCGGTTACTCCTACAATGGGGGAATCGGGACTGGCGAAGATCAACTTGCACGAGCGCGACTGGCGCGACGCCGATGATCGCGCAAAGTATCTCGACGCGCTTGCGCCGGAGGTGATCGCAGGCGATCCAATCTCATTCGACGAGCTGCTGCGCATTGGCGCGAGTGTCCGACCGCGCGCGCTGCTCTCGACGTCGATGGCGCTCTCGGTTGTGCTGCGCAAGAGTCTCGAGGAGTACTTCGGTTGCGTCGTGCTCGATCTGTACTCGTTGAACGAGGCGGGCCCGGTTGCGGTGTTCGATGAGCGTGCAGGAGGACACGTGCTTCTCCAGCACCGGCTCTTCGTCGAGCTGGTCGACGGTGAAGGCGCTCGAGTCGCGCCGGGCGAGCGCGGCGAGATCACGCTCACTGGCGGCTTCAATTTCTGTCTGCCGTTGCTGCGGTACCGCACGGGAGACTTCGCGTCGCTCCGCTTTGATTCCGGCGAACCGGTGCTCGTCGGTCTCTCGGGACGACCTCCAGTGCGCTTCCGCACGATGCGCGGTGATTGGATCAACAACATCGAGGTGACGCACGCCCTTCGCCACTTTCCGCTTGCGCAGTTCGTGCTGCACCAGGCCGTAGACGGCGCGCTTCGTCTTCGCCTTGCGGAATCGTACCGCGACGATGCTGACGTCCATGAGGTGCTGCGCACGCTGTTCGGCGCCGGTCAGATCGTCCAGATCGATCATGTGCGCGACTTCGGCGGCAAGGTCGTGCAGTACACGTCGGACGTTCCGGGAGCGCAGCCCTGACTGCACGTCGTTTTCGGCGCGGACTCGTCGTCGGAAAGTTCTCGCCGCTGCATCGAGGACACGAGCTCGTCATCGAGCGAGCGCTCGCGCTCTGCGACGACGTGGTCGTCATCAGCTACTCGAAGCCGGAGTTGCCGGGTTGCGCGCCTGAACGGCGCGAGCGGTGGCTTGCCACGCGCTTTCCGCAAACGCGCCGGCTCGTCGTGAGCGATGGGTCGCTGGCGTCGCATCGTGACAGGTCGCAGTTCGGCGAGATGCCACCTAACGATGCCGATGCGGACACCCACCGGCGCTTCGTCGCATACTTGTGCCGGTGCGTGCTCGACGTGGAGATCGACGCTGTCTTTACCAGTGAGGGCTACGGTGATGGCTTCGCCGCGACGCTCGAGGCAGAGCAACGACGCCATCGTCGCGATGCGCCTTCGGTCACGCACCTTTGCGTGGATATCGATCGGCAGATCGTGCCCGTCTCCGCCACGATGATCCGCGCCGACGTGCACGCGCATCGGCACTCTCTCTCGCCGGAGGTCTACGCGTCATTCGTGAAACGCGTGTGCATCCTCGGCGGCGAGTCGAGTGGCAAGAGCACGCTCGCCGAGCGGCTCGCCGCGGCTCTCGACACGGTGTACGTCCCCGAGTATGGCCGAGAGCTTTGGGAGCGACAGCGCGGCCTGCTCGCGTTCGATGACCTGTGCGCGATTGGCGAGCGACAGGTCGCGCTGGAGGAAGAAGCGACAACGCGCGCGCGCGAGTTTCTAATTTGCGATACGTCGCCGCTCACCACGCTGTTTTACAGTCGGCACCTCTTCGGCCGTGCCGATCCGACTCTCGAATGCCTCGCGGCGTCGACGCGGTACGATGTCAGCGTGCTCTGCGCGCCGGATTTTCCGTTCGCCCAGGACGGTACGCGACAGGACGACGCGTTTCGGCTGCGCCAGCACGAGTGGTACGCCGCCGAGTTGACAGCGCGCCGCGACGTGTGGCTCGTCGTCGAAGGTGCCGTCGATCAACGCGTACAAGCTGTCGCCGCGTTTCTCCGGCTACCGATGACCGGCGAGAGCCCGACACGAAGTCCACTGAGCCGGCTGTCCAACCGATGACACCAACGTCCAGCGCACCATCGACACGGTGGACATCCTCGCCGCACACTCGACGGCAGATGCACGGAGCCGCTTTCGCCACGCTGGCTGTGGTCGCAATCGCCTTGGCTGTGGCCGCGTTCCTACCCGTCCGGACGACCGATCTCGGTGCGCATCCGAAGCCGATGAGCGAATACGAATCAGCCACGGCGGAGATCGGGCGCCGCGAACAAACGGATGCGCGTGTCGCGGCGTCGAGCGGGCGTTCGATTCTTCTCGCGCACGGCCGGCGGACGCCCATCGCCGTGCTGTTGTTGCATGGCTACACGAACTCGCCGTTACAATTCGATTCGCTCGGCCGGATCTTGTATGCCGAGGGAGACAACGTCTACATCCCACGCCTTCCACATCACGCGCTTGCTGCCGATGGGTCGGCGGCGCTCTCCCAGATACTGGCGACCGAACTGCGAGCGGCGGCCGACTCGGCGGTCGATGTGACTGACGGGTTGGGCGACACCGTCGTCGTGGTCGGATTGAGCTTGGGTGGAACGATGGCATCGTGGATCGCTCAGTATCGACCAGACGTACGCCGAGCAGTGATCGTCGCCCCACTCATGGCCCTCGCGCGGGTCCCGTCCGCACTCGAGATGCCACTCGTGAATCTCGCGGTGCGCATGCCTAACGTGATGCGTTCGGACGCCCAGGACGCGCGCGAGCCAGACCGCGACCAAGGTTGGAGCTCGCATAGCCTTGGACAGATCCTGCGACTCGGACTCGTTGTGCAAAGGGCTTCCGTTGATACCGCACCGGCCAGCAGAGAAATGGATATGCTGCTGAATGGCCACGATCATAGCATCTCGCCGCGTCCCGTGCTCGCGGTCGCACGTCGGTGGCGTAGCCATGGCGCAACCGTGCACGTGTATCAGCTGTCAACGAGCCTCGGGCTCCCGCATGACGTCATCGATCCTCGACAACGCGTGCGACGTCTGGACGTCGTCTATCCTGCGATCGTCGCGCTCCTGCGCGGCGATCGTCCGCTGGGTGGGAATATCGAGGAGATGTCCTTCGCGCGCTGACATTGCTTGCGCGAATGGCGGCAGGATTCCCGCGAGCCTCGTTATGGACGGACGTCGAGGCGCATAACGGATTCCCGCTCCGCAGCGCTCAGGCAGTCAGGCTGCGGCTAGTCTGCTCGTGAAGGAGTCGCAGATGATCGATGACCAACGCGGCCAGGGACAGCGAGGTGTATCGGCGACTCGGTTCCTCCTGGGCGCACCACATCCAATCCATCTCGGACGTGGCCTCTGCGACGAACACGCTCTCGGAGAGTGCTTGTGCCGAACGTGTCGGGACGTTCGCGCGCTCCGGCTGCTGCCGGAGGTTTGGCGCGACGTTACCACGCCAGTGTATGATGAGCAGCTCACCTTCCGCCGAGTCGCGGCGACTGCGAATGAAGGCGACGGTGAGCGCGCACGGCCCGACCTGAAGGATGCAGCGATCGGGCGAGCGGCGCACGTCGATCTTGCAGTCGACGAGATCGCCGAACGAGCCCGCGGCCCTCTCGGCGATCTCGTCACCCAGCCGCGCGAACTCACGTGCGTACGCGCCTAACGCGCGCCCGGAGCTGAGAAATGGCTGGCCGTGCTGTTGTCCGTCATCCATGAGGCATCTGCGGCAGGAGCGAACCGTTCACTGCGCGGCAGCCGAGTGTCACGAGCGCAGTCGCTTCACGTGCTCCGCGGCCGGACCCTTCTGTCCCTGGACCACATCGAATTCGACGGCTTCGCCCTCGGTGAGCGACTTGTAGCCATCACCCTCGATGGCGGAATGATGCACGAAGCAGTCTTTCTGTCCATCCGCGCGCGTGATGAAGCCGAACCCTTTCGCATCGTTGAACCACTTCACGGTACCGGTCGTTCGCATGTCTTCAGCTCCAATTGTGATAACGGTGCTGGCTGGTGCGGACGGGAAGCCCCGATACCATACAAACCAACGCCTCGCGCGTGTGTCGATGCCCTCGCGCAGGGACGCCGCCGCTCGGCGGCAAAATCAAAACAAAGGGGCCCGCTCGCATTTGGCAGGCCCCAGATCGGTCGGAACTTGTCCACGCGCTTCGCGCGCGTATGTCGCTGGCGAGGAGTATAGCACGCGGGCACGAGATTCGCAACGGCCACACGCCGCGCGCGTCACGGGGCGTAGCCGGTCGGTTTGGAGCGGATCGATCGGCAGACCTAACGAGTGGAATGCCTACGCGCGAAGGACCGCGAGGCAATACGCCAGGGAGCGGCGCCACCGCACCAGACCGACGGAAGTTCCTGCCAGAGTGGGTGCGTATATGTCTTGACACGCATATGCTCTGTGGCGTATATTAGCGACCATGGCATCAGTCTTCGAAATCATCGCGGAGCCGAACCGCCGCGCGATATTGGGCCTCCTCGTTTCGTCACAGCAGTCCGTTGGCGACATCGAGCGCCGGCTGCGGATGCCGCAGCCGACCGTGTCAAAGCACCTGCGAGTGCTGCGCGAGGCGGGGTTCGTGGAATCCACCGTGGACGCACAGCGCCGTCTCTACCGCCTCAGGCCGGAGCCACTGCAAGAGGTGGACGCCTGGCTCGCTCCGTTCCGTCAGTTCTGGTCCGCTCACGTGGATGCGCTCGAGCGCCACCTCGCTCGGACCGATCGGGTGACACCGAAGAAGAAAACGAACACAAGGAGAAGAAGATGACCACTCGCGATCAGTACACGCCCGGGCCGGCCAGCGGCGCCGAGGTGCGAAAGGACGGGGAAAAGTGGACGCTCATTCTTGTCAGAGAACTGCGCCACTCGCCCGAGAAAGTCTGGCAGGCACTGACCGATCCGGCGCAGCTGCGCGAGTGGGCGCCGTTTGACGTAGATGGGAGCCTGGGCACCGCTGGAAGCACAGTGAAGATCGCCGTGGTGGGAGCGCCCACGCCGCAGGTGTCCGAGACGGCCGTCAAACGAGCCGACGCGCCCAAAGTGCTCGAGTACGACTGGGGCGGCAACGATCTCCGGTGGGAACTCGAACCCGTGGACGGCGGGACGCGCCTGACGCTGTGGCACAGCATCGATCGCCGCTTCATCTCCATGGGTGCTGCCGGGTGGCACGTTTCTTTCGATGTTCTGGATCACCTTCTCAGCGGAAATCCCATCGGCCGTATCGTGGGTGGTGATGCAATGAAGTTCAGCGGCTGGCAGCGGCTGAATGCGGAGTACGCCCAGCAGTTCGGTGTCGAAGTGCCGAGCTGGCCGCCTCAGGCGGCTCAAGAGTCGTGAGGGATCGGAGAGAACATGAAGCCAGCAAGTCCGAATAGCGGGACCGCCGCCACGAACATCAC
>DASXKV010000026.1 GCA_036496605.1 Gemmatimonadaceae bacterium
AACTTGCTCAACTCGCAGTCGATGTGCATTGGGAGGGACGAGGAATTGGACGGCAGCTCGTTGCCCTGGCAACGGTGGTCGCGTTGCAAATCAGAGAACGCATCGGCTGTCGTTATCTCACGGTTGATGCGGCCACTCTGATGACGTGACCCCCAATCCTGATCCGATCTTTATGTCAGTCGGGGGTGGAAGATGGGGTGAGGGTGAGCGGTTGGCCAGGGTTGAGTGAATACTCAAGGCTGGTAAGGGGGTTGCCTGGGTATGGACGAGATGCCGATCGCGGCTCTGAGGGCAAATGCGGCGGTCGGTTTTCTGCGAACGCTCTCGCGAACTCCTCCGGGGTTCGATTGGCGAGGCCGCTGTGCGGCCGAGTGACATTGTAATCCAGGCGCCACGCCTCAATCGTCTGCTGCGCATCGGCCAGGCTCACGAACCAGCTCTCGTTGAGACACTCGTCACGGAGCCGCCCGTTGAAGCTTTCCGCGAACGCGTTCTGAGTCGGCTTGCCCGGTTGAATGAACTGCAGCGCCACACCGCGCGCGTGCGCCCACTGATCGAGCGCGTCGCCGGCGAACTCGGGCCCATTGTCGCAGACGATCACCGTGGGGTAGCCACGTATGGCGGCGACGTCATCTAGTACGCGCACGACGCGCGCGCCGGGCAGCGAGAAGTCGACCGTGATCGCGGGCGCCTCGCGCGTGAAGTCATCCACGAGGGTCAGCGCGCGGAACTTCCGTCCATCGCCGAGGGCATCCGAGACGAAATCCATACTCCACTGTTCGTTAGGCGCGGCCGGAGCTGGGAGTGGCACCCGGGGCACCGCGACGCGCTTCCGCTTGCGCCGACGCACATGCAGCCCTTCTTCACGATAGACGCGCTGCACGAGCTTGCGATTGACGAGATAGCCCTCGCGACGCAGCAAGACGTAGAGCCGCCGATAGCCCCAGCGGGGCCGCAGCGTCGCCAGTGTGTGCAGGCGCTCGCGGAGCTCCGTCCGCGGTGGCCGCGTCGAGTCATAGCGCTGGCTCGAGCGCGCGAAGCCCGTGTACCGGCACGCCTGCCGCTCCGAGACGGCGGCGGTTAGCATCGTGCTCGTGACGGCCGTCCGCCGCTGCTCGGGCGTCACCACTTTTTTCCCAACAGGTCCTTCACCACCTGGAGATTGAGCGCCTGATCGGCAACGAGGCGCTTGAGCTGGCGATTCTCTTCTTCTAACGCGCGCAGTCGTTTGGCCTCGTTCACCTGCAAACCGCCGTACTTCCGCTTCCAGCGATAGAGCGTCGTTTCCGTCACGCCGAGTCGCCGACACAACTCGCCGGGTTTGGCGCCAGCTTCCCATTCGTGCAGTGCTCGAACGATCTGCTCTTCTGTGAATCGACTCTTCTTCATCAGTCCTCCAGGGGCTGAGGACTGACATAATATCTGGATCAGCTTCCGGGGGTCACGTCAGTGGGACAAGTACAACGTTGGTGAATATGCCAAAGTGAACGACCCATCGACCAAGGCCCCGGCTCGGCGGAACATCTTCTGGCAACACGCGCCGGGACGGTCCGGCTACTCGTCGTGCGCTGGAAGCGATCGCGCACGAGT
>DASXKV010000027.1 GCA_036496605.1 Gemmatimonadaceae bacterium
CCCCATATGCTCCGAACGAAGGGTTAGGGCTGAGTCGTACTTGCGTCAAATGCAATTTTGGAAATATCATGTTGCTCGCCTAGCAACTGGGAGTCTGTCGTGCTCGATGAGATGCGGACGTTCGTCGTCCTGGCCGAGTCAGGTTCGTTGCAGCGGGCAGCAGAACGGCTCTTCCTGACGCCGTCGGCGGTCACACGGCAGATCCAGCGCCTCGAAGCGGCATTGAAGACGCCGCTGCTCGATCGTCGCGTGAAACCGGGGCGGATTACCCGTGAAGGCCGCGCGGTGCTCGACGGCGGGCGACATATGCTGCGCATCATGGACGATCTCAAGGCGAGCGGCGCGAAGGACGCCGAGCCAAGCGGAATCTTCCGCATCGGATTGTCGCATGCGCTCGCGCAACCGAGCCTCGTCGCGTCGATCCAGCGCTTGACGAGTCGCTTCCCCCGGCTTCAACCGGTGCTGAGCACCGATCTCAGGCAACAGCTCATCGAGCAGGTGCGGACCGGCGGACTCGATGTGGCACTGGCGTTCCTCTCGGCTGACGATACGCCGCCCGGCGATGTGGCCAGCAGTGTTTTGGCTCCAGAACGTCTGGTATTGGTCAGGGCGAGAGGACCGCAACCTCGCGCGCGGCGCAGCAGCAAGTCGAAAGATCGCGATCTCGACGCACGCTGGGTGCTCAACCCGCCGGGGTGCTTTATTCGTCAGGCACTCGAGGCGAGGTTGCGCGAACTCGGCTCTCCGTTCGAAGTCGCCGCCGCGATCAACAATATCGACATGCAAGTGTCTCTCGTGGCGAGCGGGATCGGGCTCGGGCTTATCCCCGCGCGGTTTCTGACCTCGCATCCCAAGCGCCGGCGGCTGGAGCGAATCACGCGGTCCGGCGTCAGCATCGAGGCTTCAATCGTGTTCATGCAAGGCGGCCATTTGGGCCGGCTCGAAAGCGCGGCGACATTTCTCCAAGGAGAGCTTCGAGACCATTTCGCCGAGCGCGAGATTCGTTGATACGATCGTCGCCTGCGATACGCTCCCGTCAGAGGCGCAGCTCCATGAAGACCGCGCTGGAGCGATACCTGTCCATCGTGCCGAGTGGCTGATACTTCGTCATGCTGTTGTCGGCATACGGAGTGATTTCAGCGAAACCAACCGACTTGTAGAGCGCGTGCGCTGCGGACAGGAATTTCAGACTTTCCAGCCGCACGGCTTCGTAGCCGATGGCTCGCGCGTCTGACAGAAGCTGCTGCAGCAGGAGGCGACCGGCGCCGGCTCCTCGGACGTGCGGCTGCACATACATCCTCTGAATTTCGGCGACAGACGGTGTGATGCGTTTGAGACATCCGACTCCGACGTTCGCGTCCTCGCGGCGGATTACGTAGAACCGGCCGCTCGGAGGATAGAACTTCGCCCGATCCTCGATATCCGACGTGATCATCGCATCGATATCGAACGACAGGCCGTAGCTCGCGGCAGCAACGCTCGCGATCCATCGCAAATACTCGGCAATCAGGTCCCGCGCGGCGTCTCGCGTTGCGGCATCATCGACGGCAACCAGCTCGATCGTCATTTTATCGGTCCACGATGGGCAAGCACGCGCGCCACGGCCCGATAGCGTCGCGGTGCTGTTTCGCCATCACACGGGCGGTTTGTGCGATATGTCCCAAGTCGTGCACAACCCAAGAACGGAATGTCTATGACTACAGTCACGTGCGTCAACTGCACTCTCCTTGACAGATGAGGAGAGCGATCCTATGCTTTCCTCAGCAGTTGAGGAGAGAAGCCCGATGCTCTCCTAAGCCCCTCAGGAGAGCACCGATATATGTCCCCATCCGCGCAACTCCTCCCTGGCACGCTCGACCTCCTCATTCTCAAAGCGGTCTCGCTCGGGCCCCTCCATGGCTACGGCATCCTGCTCCGCATCAGCCAGATCTCGCACGGCGCGCTGCTCGTGGGACAAGGAGCCCTCTACCCGGCGTTGTTCCGGCTCGTCCGTCAGGGAATGCTCAAGACGAAGTGGGGCACCTCCGAGAACAATCGACGCGCCAAGTTCTACGAGCTCACTGTGATGGGGCGGAAACGGCTTGGCGAGGAAGCGGAGAGCTGGAACAGCCTCGTGGCCGCGATTGCGCTCGCGCTGCGCGCACAACCCGAGGGCGCATGAAGATGCTCATGAGCATGCTCGCGTATCTCCGCTCGTTGATCCTCCGCTTTCTTCACCGGGACGCGCTCGAGCGCGAGCTCGAGGACGAGCTGCGCTCGCACGTCTTGCACCGCGCCGACGACCTCGAGCGCTCTGGGCTCGATCGCGACGTGGCCGAACGCCAGGCGCGCATCGAATTCGGCGGCCACGCGCGTTTCAAAGAAGAGGCGCGCGATGTCCTCGCCGGCGGTTTGCTCGAGACCCTCGTCCGCGATCTCCGCTTCAGCGTACGCCAGCTTCGGAAATCGCCGAGCTTCACCGTCGCAGCGATCATCACGCTTGCTGTCGCCATTGGTGCGAATGCAGTCGTGTTCAGCGCCATCAACGGCTTCATTCTTCGCCCGCTCGGTCTGCCGAACGAACAGACGCTCTTCACGATCGAGCGCGCCAGCGACCGACTAGCGGGCGAGTCCTATCCGAACTATCTCGATCTTCGCGATCGCGCCCGCGGCTTTGACGGACTCGCCGCCTTCATCGCCAATCAAGCGTGGGTCGATGCAGGCGGCGGGAGTCCGACGCGATCCTGGGTCTACGAGACGAGCGGTAACTACTTCGACGTGCTCGGCCTTCAGCCTTATCTCGGCCGCTTCTTCCATGCGTCGGACGAGCGCGGACTGGGTAGCGCTCCGTACGTCGTGCTCACGTACGCGAACTGGCGCTCGCACTTCCTCGGCGATCCGGGTGTCATCGGCCGCACCGTCGAGCTGAGTCGTCACCCGTTCACGATCATCGGTGTTGCGCCGCCGGGCTTTCACGGCACGGTGCTCGTCTACACGACGGATTTCTTCGTCCCCCTCGTCGAACAGCCGCAAGTGGACGGCACGAGCCTGTTGGACGTGCGCGGCAATCGGTGGCTCGCCGTGTTCGGCCGACGCAAAGCAAGCGTCAGCAACTCACAGGCGCTCGCTGATCTCAACGCGATCGGCGCCCAACTCGAGACGAGCTATCCGAAGGACAACGACAAGATGAGCTTCGCGCTGTCGCGGTCGACGCTCGGCGGCGACGCATTCGAGCAGCCCGTGCACGCCTTTGTCATCGGGCTGATGGCGTTGTCCGCGCTCATTCTCCTCGCGGTGTGCGCCAATCTCGGAAGCCTCTTTGCGGCTCGCACTGCCGATCGCTCGCGTGAGGTGGCGCTGCGGCTGGCGTTGGGTGCCGGAAGTGGTCGTATTCTTCGGCAGCTATTCTCCGAGGCCGTGCTCGTCTCGCTCGTCGGCGGCGCGATCGGACTCCTCGGCAGCGTGCTGCTTCTCGACTGGCTCGCGGCGTGGCGGCCGTTCCCGCAATTCGCGGTGATCATGCCGATCGAGCCCGAGGCACGCGTGTACATCGTTGCGCTCCTCTTCAGCGTCGCGAGCGGATTTCTCTTCGGCGCGGTGCCGGTGCGGCAGGTGCTGCGCACGGACCCATATCAGATCCTGAAATCCGGCGCGGTGAGTCGCGTGAGCCGACGCCTCGCAATGCGCGACGTGCTGCTCGCGGTCCAGATCGCGATCTGTGCGGTGCTCGTGACGTCGTCGCTCGTCGCGGTGCGCGGACTCGAACGGTCGCTGCGCGGCAACTTCGGAATTGACGCGCACCACGTTCTGCTCGTCGACACGGACCTCGCGACGTCGGGATACACCCCCGATCAGATGATGGCGATGCAACAACGCATGGCTGACGCGATGCGAACGATACCGGGTGTCGCGACCGTCGGTACAGTGGCGCGCACGCCGCCCATGCACCTCGGCTGGAGCGCGTCGAAGGTCTTCGACGACCATGTTGCCGATCTTCGTCCGAGCAACGCCGCCGCCAATGCGATTCGGTACAGTGTGTCGCCCGACTACTTCCAGGCCGCGGGCACGCCACTCACCGCCGGTCGCCCGTTCACGCTCCACGACGATCAACGCGCGCCTCGCGTCGCCATCGTCAATGAGACGTTCGCGCGCAAACTATTCGGGTCGGCGGACCGCGCGCTCGATCAATTCTTCAAGTTGGCCGATGGAAGCCGGATTCAAGTGGTCGGTCTCGTGCGGGACGGGAAGTACACCGCGAACCTCGCGGAGGCGCCGCAGCCGGCGATGTTCTTTCCTTTGCGGCAGGTGCCGTCGAGCGAGACGTGGCTCGTCCTTCGCTCGCCGCGGGATCCCGAGGAACTGTCGGCGGCGGTGCGCGCCACGCTTCGCACGCTCGATCCGGGGCTGCCGGCAGCCATCGAAACGTGGACCAACGACATGAGCGGCGCTCTCTTCCCCGCGCGCGCCGCGGCCGCCGCGTTGGGCATTCTCGGAGTCATGGGCGCGATCGTCGCCATCACGGGAATCTTCGGCACCGCGGCGTATTCGCTCAGCAAGCGTCTCAAGGACCTCGGGATTCGAATGGCGTTAGGCGCGCGCGCGCTCGACGTCATCCAGACGGCGATCGGCCGCGCGTTGCGCCTGCTCGCGGTGGGCTCGCTGGCGGGCCTCATCCTCGGAATCCTCGCGAGCCGGGTGCTCGGATCGATCGTGTATGAAGCCACACCGCGCGATCCGGTCGTGCTGATCGCGGCAGTCTTCGCGATGTTCCTCGTGGGCCTCGTCGCAACGTGGATTCCAGCGCGGCGTGCGCTCTCGGTCGATCCCTCGATGCTAATGCGCGAACAATGAGCGAATCCAAGCCTGTTGACGCGACCGAAATGAAACGGCATGCGCTGTTGAAGGCCACGTCCTTGCTTTCGATTTTCCTCATGACGCTTCACTTTGCGTCCGATACCGTCCGCGCCAGGATCGGGACGGCGGAGGCCGGGGGCTTGACGATCGTCGCGGTGCCGATCCTCGCCATCTGGCTTTATGGAGCGCTGGTGGTCGACGAGACGCGTTCCGGACATGTGATGATGCTGATTGGGTCGCTCTTGGCGATCCTGATGCCGGCGTTCCACGTGATGGGCCCGGCCGGCCTGTTCACCGGAACGCTCACCAGAGCCGGCGATCCGTACCTGTTCGTGTGGACGCTTCACGCGATTGGCCTGACGGGGATCTTTTCCTTGATTCTGGCAGCGCAGGGGCTGTGGAACCTGCGCCGGCGGCCCCAGTAGTTGTGGTCGTCGATACGCTGCAATGCAAATGCGCCGGCACGTTGTAGGAGGCGGGCAGCGCGCCGCCGGCCCCTGTATCCTCACGCGGGGCGAAGCTGAAAGCGATCATTGACAGGACCGACGCCGCCGCTATATGTGTGAGTCACATATATCGGTCAGCTGCATGCTCACTGACGAATTGAAGAAGGGGAGCGCCGAGTTTCTCGTCCTCTCGCTGCTCGAGGCTGAGCCGCGGCATGGCTACGAGCTTCAGAAGCTCATCGAGGCGCGCTCCCATGGCGTGCTCGTGTTCCACGTCGCCTCGCTCTATCCGCTGCTCTATCGGATGGAGGACCGGGGCTGGATCGCCGGCCGATGGATAGAGAAGGCGGGCGAGCGGCGGCGCCGATTCTACAAGCTCACGGCCGCCGGTCGTGAGGCCCTCCAGACGCAGCGGGCGAGCTGGCGCGAGTTCGTGACCGCCATCAACCGCGTCGCGGGGGTGCGCTATGCGTGACCGTCGTGAACAAAAAATGAGCAAGTCCTCATTGATTGGCGCGTGGCCGTGCGCGCACGCCTGGCCTCCGGCCAGCTCGATGCGGGCGACGAAGCCGACGTCGTCGAGGAGGTAGGTCGGCGCGCCAGGCGTAACGTTTCGCCGGATCGACGACCCGATTGTCGATGTAGATGCTCAACACCTTCAGATGCGCCAGATCGCGCGCCAGCGTAAACAGCTCGGACGATTGCATCATGTTACGTCCCTCCTTGGCGTTAGGTGTTCTGGCCTTGGGCACCGTGAGGCTCTCGGCTTCGCTTCGCCCGTTCGCCACCGTCTTCCTACGTTCGCCACGTGTCGCGTGCGGCCACGCATCGTGCATTGTCGTTTGCATCGCGTCGACAATCCGTGACGCTGCGCGAGCCGCCGCGACCGTGTGAACACGCGGCGGTAGCGTGAATTCGACGACGAAGCCCTCGTCCTCGGCAGGCCGGATGATGCGCGCGAGCACCTTGCCATTCGGGCCGATCCATTCCGACATGTCGTCCTCGCCGATAGCGACATGCAGCGCCATTTCGTCTTCGCCGGTCGTGTCGCTGCGGCTTGCCAACCATTCGAGCAATGCGATGTATCCCGCATCGCCCGCTCTCTCGGCCTCTGCGAGAGAATCGAAGCCGGCGAAGACGAGTGAATCTCCAGCCAACCACGCGACATCGAGGTCAGCATGGACGAGCCGGTACATCGAGGATCCACCGAACAACAGCGAGAGCGTCATGATCCGATTTCCTCCGGTGAGTTGTGAATCGAAGTGCCCTGTGCAGGACGCCCCGCCTGCGGTGGAGTGCAGGCGGGGCGTTGCTGGCCCTCGTCGATGTGGCGGGTGTGGTTAGGCGCTATTGGGGGCTCGAGCGAAACCAAGCGTCCGATGCGTCGTCGTCTTACCTGCCGCGTGCACTCCGTGTGTTCGTGTTCCCCGGGCGAGTCCACCGGTCGCGAAGAAGCGTTCGGTGACACACCCAGCCTGGACGCGCTTGGCCGAAACCCGGGTCTGATAACCCGCCTCACGAATCACGACACTACAGTCGACGACAGAGCCCGATGTCCGACGCGCATTGTGCCGCGACACCATGCCCGCACACGGAAGGCTCGTGAGGATCGTCCAATGGATCGACATTGCTCTTGCTCGTGTGCGCGTAGTAGTAGGTGATCGCCAGTTGATTTCCGCTTTCCGTAACTCGATGAAGAAGCTAGCCGTGCCAGTATGAAGAAAGCGTGAAGAAACGGAGAGGCCTTCTTCAGTCATGAGCGGCGACGCCAGCGCGGGCGTTAGCGCGTCTTCAGGTCATGGAGATGAAAGGCGGCTCGGACTTCAGAGAGTACTGAACTCACAACGTCGCGGGCCCGTTGGCTCCCGCGGCGGATGGTCTCAAAGACCTCTGCCGGATCGCGCGCGATCTCCGCACGGCGTGTCCGGATCGGTGCAAGGAGCTCCTGCAGTGTGTCATCGAGACGACGCTTTAGAGCTACATCCCCGAGTCCGCCCTTCCGATACTGCGCCTCGAGGTCAGCAATCGCGTCGCGATCCGAGTCAAAGGCCTCGAGGTAGGCAAAGACGACATTTCCCTCGACACGGCCTGGATCGCTGACGCGAAGGTGTTCAGGGTCCGTGAACATCGCATTGATTTTCGCGCGAATCTCGTCGGGCGGAGCGGAGAGCCGGATCGCGTTTCCGAGTGACTTGCTGGCCTTGCGCCCATCGACTCCGGGCAGGCGCGGTGTATCAGAGAGGAGCGCTCGGCATTCTTGGAGTATCGGACGACCGGCGAGGTGAGCGAGTCGGCGCACGATCTCGTTCGTCTGCTCGATCATCGGAAGCTGGTCCTCGCCAACTGGTACGAGAGTGGCTCGAAAACCTGTAATGTCGGCCGCCTGACTCACAGGATAAGCGAGAAAACCCGCGGGCAGAGCGCGCGCCAGCTCGCGAAGCTCGATCTCGGTCCGGACGGTTGGGTTCCTCTCGAGGCGCGCGACGGTGACCAGGTTCAGATAGAGGATCGTAAGCTCGGCAAGCTCCGGGATCGCAGACTGGAGCGCGATGGTCGTGACGGAAGGATCGATTCCGACAGCCAGATAATCGAGTGCGACGTCGAACACGTGCTGCCTAACGTCCCAGGCCCGACCGGATTGATCAGTGAGCGCTTGTAGATCTGCGATCAACACCGTTTGCTCATGATCCCACTGGAGCGACACGCGAGTGCGAAGCGATCCGGCATAATGGCCGAGATGCAAAGGCCCGGTCGGACGGTCGCCGGTCAGGACGACACCTCTTTGCTGACTAATAACGTCCCGCTCGTGTCGCTAGGCGACAATCGTATGATTCACGACAACACCGTGAGTCCTTCGCGAGGTTCGTCGACTGCCGCGCTCGGATGGCCTGCTGACGCCAAAGCCGGGTCTAAGTCCTCCGATACCCGTATGGGAATCCGGAGCGTGAACGTCGAACCATGACCGAACTCGCTTTCAACCGAGATGCATCCGCCGAGCGCCTCGGCCAAGCGTTTGCTGATTGCGAGCCCGAGACCGGCACCGGGTTTGTCGCTCGTGCCAAGCCGACTGAATTCCTCGAAGATCACGTCCCGTTTATCCGCGGGTATGCCGGGGCCGGTGTCAACCACATCGAACTCTGCCCAATCGTCGCCGCCTCCGGGCGAAAGTGATAGGCCCGCTCGAACGCGGAGATTGACCGAACCGGACTTCGTGTACTTGATCGCATTTGACAGCAAGTTCCCGACGATCTGTCGCAGACGCATTGGATCGGTTTCGATAGTCGTGAGGTCCGCAGCCACTTCGACGTCGAGCGACAACCCGCTTGCGTTTGCCGCGCCTCGGTACTCCTCACCGATGGCGCACGCGAGTTCTCCGAGATTCACGGTCTGCCGACGGAGCACGATGTTGCCAGTCTCGGCGCGAGCCAACTCGTGCAGATCCTCGATTAGGGAGAGCGCACCGTGGATCGAGCGGCGAATACGCTCGATGGTCGCGCCCTGTGCGGAGGTCACCTCGCCGTAGATACCGTGCCCCAATAGCTCGGCATACCCATCGGCGGCACCAAGCGGGTTCTTCACGTCATGACTGAAGCCCCGCATCAGACGTTGGCGGCTTCGCATCACTCGTTCCAACTCGCGCCGGAGAGCGGATTCTTCCTCGAGGCGATTCTGAAGTATGGCGGCGAGGTGTCGCTCGCGAAGCGTAAGCGCGGCGACGCCGAGCATCGCGGCGAGCGCGACGAACACCAACGCGGCATTGACGAACAGACCGCTCCATTCGTGCCCGCGAACTTCCTCGAGCCGTGTCGCTGCCTCGACCGATAGTCGCGCTGGGAATCTGTCGATCTCGTCGATGATCGAATCACGAGCTAGTCGCTGCATACGGGCTGCGGCCGCAAAATCCGCTCGCGCGAGGTGATCTTCCAACAGCACACGATTGAGATCCTGCCACTTGATGATTCGGCGACGCACGGCCGCCGCATCGACGACCGCCTCGGGACCAAGCTTGGGCGCCAGTTGCTCTAGGCTCGTTAGGCGACGCGCGTCCGCGTTTGCGATCGTGCGATACCGATAAAGCAGTGTTGTGTCGCCGGAGAGCGCATATCCCTGCAGCGCCGAATACTCCATCGCCAGTCCGGACTCGAGCCTCCACGACAAGACTCGCGCGGGCTCGATGACGGTCGTGATCGCGACCAAGTCTCGCATGATGCCTCGCGTCTCGAGCGCTGGCCCAAGAACGGAGCCCAAGAGAGTCGCGAGCAGGAACACCGCGAGCGTCCCCGCCACGACGCTCCATGCCTTCTTAGTTACAGGCAGACCTCGAAGAAACATTGGACAAACCACTATCGCATTCGAAGAAGGCGATCTAGGACAAGATTAGATGTCTCTAACATACCTCCGACCCAAATCTGCAACGAGGCGCCGCGCTACCTCAGGCCCGACCGGGGACGTCAATCCCAATGTAATAACGCATGAACGAGCCGGGCGCTGCATACCCTGTGTCCAGTACGTCAAGCGGCACTGTACGCGTGTTTGAGGGCGGCGCTGGTCAGGCACGATGACTTCCGTACAGAAGTCGCAGGCAATGGTACACGCGTCTCATTGTCGCGCTAGAGGCGCGTCGTTCATCTTTTGCTGACACCGAGAGGCGCGTAACGATGGCTTCGATAGTCGCACAATCCATCTCGCGTTCGGAATACGTATGTCCGCTCGCGTTGCCGTACCGGCTCGACCTCACCGTGAGCGCGCTTCGGCGTTTGTCGTCCAATCTCGTCGATGTGCTCACGCCGGAAGGGGAGTATCTCCGCGCGCTGGGCGGGTTGCGCAAAATCGTAGTCGCCCGCGTTACTCAGCGGGGTCCGACGACTCTCGCGATCACACTCGTAGAAAATGAAAGTGAACACGCGCGAGCGCGGGACATTGTGCGGCGGGTGTTGGGTGTGGATCGCGACCTCGGGTACTTCGACCGAGCTGCCGCACGGATACCATGGCTGAAGTCGCTCGCGGAACGGATGCACGGCGTCAGACCGCCACGATACCCAACACTCTGGGAGGCGTGCGTCAACGCCGTCGTTTTCCAACAGATCAGCCTCATCGCCGCCACGGCCATCATGCGCCGCGTAATCGTTGCTCTGGGTCAATCGCTCGTCAGCGGGGGCTTTCAGCACTATACGTTTCCGACCCTAACGAGCTTCCTCGCCGCGGAGGACGAACTCTGCGCGCGGCCGGCCTGAGCGTCGGCAAGCTCATGACGCTCCGGCGCGTCGCCGAAACGCTTGCGGCGGGCACGCTCGATGAGACAATGCTGGAGCAGCAAGCGAGTCCCGACGCTGCGGCGACTCTGTGCCGAATCAAAGGCATTGGTCCGTGGACCGCCGCAGTCATCCTGCTCCGAGGGCTTGCCCGCCTCGACGTGTTCCCGATGAACGACACCAGCGTGAGGCGCAACCTTGCCCTCGTCTCCGGCTCGGGTGAGGTCGACGTGGGAAAGACGCTCCACGCATTGAGTCCTCAACAAGGCATGTTGTACTACCATCTGTTGCTTGCGCGTCTGGAAGCCCAACGGGATTTGGGTCGGCCTTCCGCGCCAGCATGGGCCGGAAGGTGACCGAATGAACGACACACCTAGCCCCCTCCCCGGACCGGATCTCACCAGGGGCGTTTCGCTATCGAGAATCCCCGACGGTTCGATCCTTCAAGGGCACGCACACGGCGAACCGGTCGTCCTTGCACGGCGCGGTGAGGAGTTTTTCGCGATCGGTGCTTTTTGCTCTCACTACGGCGCTCCACTCGCGGACGGCCTGGTCGTCGGTGACACCATTCGTTGTCCTTGGCACCATGCGTGCTTCAACTTGCACACGGGCGAGGCCCTTCGCGCTCCAGCACTCAATGCCATCTCGTGCTGGTACGTCGAGCAGCGGGACGGCATTGTCTATGTAGGCGAGAGCCTGCCTCTTGCGGGACCACCACTGTCACCAGCCGCGTCTGGAACACCGGAATCAGTCGTGATCGTCGGTGGTGGTGCAGCGGGTAACGCGGCGGCGGAGATGCTCCGCAGGGAGGGCTACTCTGGCCGCATAACGATGCTGAGCGCGGACGCGTCTATACCTTGCGACCGACCGAATCTTTCCAAGGGGTATCTCGCCGGCGCAGCTCCGGCGGAATCAAATTCTCTTCGATCGCTCGAATTCTATCGAGAGCAACACATCGACTTGCGGTTGAATGCGCGTGTGGGGAGGATCGACACGGCGACCCACGAGGTCATTCTCACGGACGGCTCTCGCCATCCGTATGATGCGCTGCTTCTCGCGACCGGCGCTGAGCCCGTGCGCCTCGATGTCCCAGGCAGCGATCTACCGCATGTGCACTACCTGCGCACGCTCGCCGAGGGCGAGGCTCTGCTCTCCAAGGCCTTGGTCTCGCAGCAAGCAGTGGTGATCGGCGCGAGCTTCATCGGCCTCGAGGTAACGGCATCGCTTCGGGCCCGGAATATCGCCGTCCATGTGGTCGCTCCGGGCACCGTGCCGATGGAAAGGATTCTCGGAGCGGACGTCGGGAAATTCATCCGCCGACTGCATGAACGGAACGGCGTGACATTCCATTTCGGCACCGCAGTTGCCTCGATTGACGAGCGAGGCGTCACGTTGAAGACGGGAGAACGTCTCGCAGCCGATTTGGTCGTCGTGGGCATCGGCGTCCGGCCGTCGATTTCCCTGGCCGAAGAGGCCGGACTCGCCATCGATCGGGGCATCGTCGTGGACGAGCACCTGGAGACCAGCACACCAGGGATTTTCGCGGCCGGTGACATCGCACGCTGGCCGGATCCGCTCACCGGCGAACGGATCCGAGTGGAGCATTGGGTGGTGGCCGAGCGCCAAGGACAAACTGCAGCCCGTAACATCGTTGGGCGACCAGAGCAGTTCGACGCCGTGCCGTTCTTCTGGACAGAGCAGTATGACTTCAGTCTTGCGTACGTTGGTCACGCCGAACGCTTTGACGAGGCCAAGCTCGACGGTCAACTCAACGCTGTCGCACAGGACTGCACGATTACCTATCGTCTCGGTGGCAGGAAGTTAGCTGTGGCCTTCGTTCACAGAGATCTGGAAGGCCTACGTGCCGAAGTCGAGTTCGAAATGGCAACGCGAGGCGAACATCATGAAGAAAAGATTCAAGGTCGGAGATCACGTGACGTGGAACTCAGAAGCGGGAGACGTCCGAGGGACGATCATCAAAGTGCACATCAAGGATGTTGACTACAAAGGCCACACGCACCATGCAAGCAACGATGAACCGCAGTATGAGATCAAGAGCGACACGACTGACCACATCGCCATGCACAAAGGCGCGGCTCTCAAAAGGACAAAAGGCTGAGACTCGTTATGTGCTTCGTGCGGCAAGGTGCTGAGTCAGAGAGACCGCCTCGCGAACCATCTGATTTGCGTATCCCCACTCGTTGTCGTACCAGCTCATGACCTTCACCAAGTCTCCGTCGACGACCTTGGTGAGATCGAGATCGACCACGGATGCGCGCGGATCACCGATGATGTCCGACGAGACAAGCGGGTCACGGGCGACGCCAAGGACGCCGACATAGCGCTCGGTTTCGGCTTCCTCGGAAAGGATCCCGTTCACCTCGTCGACCGTCGTCGTTCGCGAAGTGACAAACGTGATGTCGGCGATTGATCCTACAGGAATCGGTGCCCGGATCGCGATTCCGTCGAAGCGTCCCGCGTACGCTGGCAGCGCACGCGTCGTCGCCTCTGCGGCTCCCGTCGTGGCTGGCACGAGGTTCGCCGCCGCAGCCCGGCCGCGACGGAACCGCTTGTTCGGTCCGTCGACCACTGACTGGGAAGCGGTGTAGGCGTGAACCGTCGTCATCATTGCTTTGGCAAAGCCAATGCGCCGGCCGATGATCTCGACGATTGGCGTTATGCAGTTGGTCGTGCAGCTCGCGCAAGAGATGATGGCGGAGCTCTCACTGGCCTTGTTCGCACCATGGACAACCGTCTCCACGTCTGCGCCTTTGGACGGAGCTGATAGGAGGACAACGCGTGCCCCAGCGTGGACGTGCTTCTCGAGATCCTCACGTCGCGTCAACGCCCCAGTACACTCGAATACGACCTCGACGTCCTCGTCTTTCCAGGGCAGCCGCGCTGGGTCGCGCTGAGTCAGTGTCCTCACCTCGCGCCCTCCGACCACCAGCTTATCGCCGTCGACCTCCACAGACTTCGAATAGCGTCCATAGACCGTGTCGAAGCGAAGCAGATAAGCCAGATTCTCGACTTCGACAAGGTCGTTGATTGCTACAAGGTCGAACGATGGCTCGTCGATTACCAACTTTAGAATCGCACGTCCGATGCGTCCGAGGCCGTTGATGGCGACTTTGGTAGTCAATGTGCACTTCCTTCCGTTGCCCTGGCGGCATCGATGGCTCCGTTCTCGGGCTTCCTGGACTTTCCTACCTCGTCGTGCGCGATCACATCCAGTGCCAAGACCGAATGAGCGTACGCGCCGCCCGCGCGCATCTCGGCCGCGACCCAGATGGCTTCCATTATCTCCTCGGACGTCGCTCCCTTGCGCAAAGCGGCAGCCGTGTGGCTGCGGATACAGCCATTCGCGTTCCGACATCTCCCACTCGCAGATGTGGTCACGATCGCTGATGGGCCACGTCCTTTGAGTGGCTCGCCTTGCCCGACGAGTTGCCGCGATGATTTCCACCGTGCGTCATGACGATCTCCTGATCCGTCGAAGTGAAAGCCAAGCATGTTCCAGTGTTCGGTGTAGAGCCTAACCGCTACACTATGAAGAAAGGGTGAAGATGCCGAGAGGCTTCGTTCAGGAATGACCGCAGGTTTTTTGAGGTATATTTTTTGGCATGTCGTTGCCAATCGTCGTGCAGCTTCCATCCACACAGGAGCGCCTCAAGCAGCTCGTGACAGCCACCTCGGCGCTCATCACAGAGGTGTCCCTCCACGGTGTGCTTCAGCGCGCGGTGCAAGTCTCGGCACAAGTCATCGGGACACGCTACGCGGCCATCGGTGTTCTCGCGTCTGATGGGCGGACGCTGGAGCACTTCACGACCTACGGCGTCGACTCCGAGCTGGCGGCTAGGATCGGTGCGCCGCCGCGTGGCCACGGCATCCTCGGTCTCGTGATTCGAGACGGGAAACCGATCCGGCTGCCGGATCTGACCAAACATCCCGATTCCCTTGGATTTCCCCCACACCACCCACCGATGCGTTCGTTCCTCGGCGTTCCGATTCTCGGAAACCGTGGTGTGTTAGGGAACCTTTACCTTGCCGAGAAGACCGACGGTGAGACGTTCACCGAGGAGGATGAGGACATCGCGACTCTGCTGGCGGCAAATACAGCTGCGGCAGTCGAGAATGCCCGCCATCACGAGGAGAGTGCTCGCCTGCTCGCGGAAGTGCAGCAGCTTCACCGCACACGTGAACGGTTCTTCGCCATGGTGAATCACGAGCTCCGAAACGCATTGGCTGCGGTCTACGGTTGGTCCGAGAGGCTCGTACGCAAAAAGGATCCGGCGACGGTTCCTCGCGCGGCTCTCGAGGTGCTGGACTCGGCACAACAGGCGGTGGCCCTCATCAATGATCTGCTGGACCTGAGTCGGTTGGATGAGGATCGCCTAAAGCCAATCATTCGGGCGGAAGAGCCGACATCCCTTGCCGATCGGTCCTTGCGTCGTGTGACTCCCGCTGCTGAGCTAAAGCACGTCACGCTCCAACTTGTTTCCGCCCCCAACCTTCCAAGTTGCGCGACCGACGCCAGCCGCGTTGAGCAAATTCTCATCAATTTGCTCGCCAATGCTATTAGGTATGCGCCTGAGGAGAGCGTGGTCCGTGTTAGTGTCTCCGCAGGTGACCGTCGCATTGTCTACCGAGTCGAGGATGAAGGCCCCGGCGTGCCCTCTGATGATGTGGAACGAATCTTTGATATCTATGTGACGAAACCGGGCGAGGAGAGCCGCGGACTTGGCTTAGGTCTGCCGCTCTCCCGGCGACTCGCCCAATTACTCGGCGGCGAACTCTACGCTGTGTCGCGGTCCGGGAAGGGAGGCTGCTTCGTTCTGGAGGTTCCTGCGGCCACGGTAAAATGAAGAAATCTTCACATAAACTTCAGATCGGACTGAACCACACACGATAACGTTCAGCTATGAGAGTCCTTGTTGTCGAAGACGACCGGAAAGTTGCCGGGTTTATCGAGCAGGGGCTGCGCGAAGAGGGATACGCCGTGGACGTCGCTCGAGACGGCGAGGAGGCGACGATGTTCGCGCACGTCAATGAATACGACGTCATCCTCCTCGATGTCGTGCTTCCGAAGAAGAACGGCTTTCAAGTCGCAATGGAGCTCAGGTCCGAAGGGAGGAACACCCCAATCCTGATGCTCACATCGCGCGATGCCGTCGAGGATATCGTGCGCGGGCTAGACGCGGGCGCTGATGATTACCTGGCGAAGCCGTTTCCGTTCGACGAGCTGCTCGCTCGTATCAGGGCGCTTGTCCGGCGCGGTGGTGCCGAGCGCCTTGATGTGCTGCGCTATGACGTGGTCGCCCTGGATCGGCTGCGCCACGTCGCGACAGCGAATGATCGGCCACTCGATCTCACGCCGAAGGAGTTTCAGCTCCTCGAGTATTTCCTCCAGCACCCCGAGGAAGTGGTGCGTCGTACGACGCTTCTCGAGAAAGTATGGGACATGCGGTTCGATCCCGAGAGCAACGTGATCGATGTCCATATCAAGAACCTGCGCCGGAAGCTCGCTGAAGCGACGGGCGAGCCCTTGCTCGCGAATATTCGGGGCGTGGGGTTCAGCCTCCGTCGCCGCCGCGACTCGAAGGAGGTCCGAGTAACGCCATGACTACGTCAATCCTCGAAGCAGAGCTGTTCGCCCTGCTCGAGCAGACCGCCGATGCCGCCTACACCGTCACCGACGGCGGCGAGATCTGCTCCTGGAACGGGGCAGCTGAGGAGTTGTTCGGTTACTCCGCGAGCGAGGTAGCACGCCGTAACGTCGACGAGGTGCTCGAAGCACGCGACGCGTTAGGTACCCGGGCGCTCGCCGGGGGCTTCGACGCACCGACTCGTCGTACCAATGGAACGTCCCCTGGTATCGAGAACTTCGACCTCGAAGTACGTGTGCGCGATGGCCGCCGAATCTGGGTGAACGTTTCGACGATCGTCTTCGACAACCATCGAACGGGCCGCAGGCTCTTTGTGCGTTTGGCGCACGACATCAGCCAGCGCCGCCGCAAGGAGGAGTTGCTCAACCAGGTGATGGAGATCGCCCAGAGCCTCGTTAGGCTCACCGACGATCCCTCCGAGCACGCACCAGTCGAGCCGCTTTCCGAGCAGGAGCGGCGCATTCTCAAGCTCTTCTCGGACGGCGGCAACCCCGCGGCCATTGCGGACCGACTGAGTATCTCCGCCCAAACGCTCCGCAACCATCTTCATCATATCAACCGCAAGCTCCGAACACACAACCGCCTCGAGGCAGTGACCCACGCGCAAAAGCGGGGGCTTATCGAATAGTGACGTGCCCTCGGGCGAAAGATTCCGGTGCGACAGGCGAGGTGGTGAAGTGATTGCTCCCTTTCCGCGCGGCCGCGGAGATCCCGAGTCAACACGACCACGTGGCGGAGCATGAGACCAACGGCGATCAACAGCGCGAGTAGCACGAACCAGAGCGTCATGCCGCGCTGGAGTGCGAATGCCGTGCTCCCTCAAAGACCGTTACCCAGTTGTGGTAGCGTTGAGCAATGCGAGCCGCGGCATCGCTGCGTGTCGTTCGTTTCTTCACATAATCGCTAATGGCCTCCCAGAATGTCGTGCGGCCTACCGCGAAGCCAATGGACCCGGGAACCGAAGCAGCGGTGCGTAGCCAGCTGGCTACCTTCTCGTCATCGGCGTGCCGGCCCAGAACGATGCAGCCGACTTCGTCCCTGCCTTCGCGCCGCGCCACGGCGACGACTCGCTCACAGTCTTCGCGCCGATCGAGCCCTTCGATCTTCCAGATATCCGGTTCGACGCCCGCATCCTGTAGGGCGCCGATGGCCTGCAGCATGAGAGTGGGCCGCATGGATCGCCGCTGCGAACCATTTGAGCCTCTGTAGCCGGCACCAATAGCTCGAACATGAATCGCTGCTCCGCCGTGCGACAGTAATCGGAAAGCTGTTTCAACCGGTCGGTCTGCCGCGCATTGAGGGCGACGTCGCCTTCCGGGTTGTAGCGCACCAACGCCTTGGCGAACGTGGGTTGAAACGCTTCGATGTGTGCCGCGAATGCCGAGCCATACTCGAACTCGAACTCGGCCGAGCCACTTCGCTCGGTCGAGAGCGCAGTGACGTATCCGCTGCGATTCGCGTCGCGTAGAATGGCGCGCCGAATTCCTCGTCGACGAGAAGGCCAGCGGCGTCGACTGTCAGGTCGCCACCGAGCGCGCACCTGAATCCATCGTAGATCACTTGCTTGCTCTCGATGACGGCGCGGCGCTGACTTGCCATCAACGGCACGTCGAGCTGAAACATGCCACTGACGTACGAGTGGCGACGATCGAAGGGCAGAAGATACAGCGGGTAGTTGTAGCCGAAGCTCATTGTGCTCTGAAGAAACTGGCGGCAGCGTTAGGCGGCGCCGGTGAGTGTGTGCGTTTGAGGTGACTGTACGGCCTCCCAATGCCAGCACCTCGGCATCGAGGTGATGTGTCTTGACGATCGCGACCAGCTCCCGGACGACTTTCATTCCGCTCTCATTGATGTCGTCGAGGCGCCCCACGAAAGGTGACAGCAGCGAAGCCCCCGCCTTTGCCGCGAGCAAGCCCTGATTCGAGCTGAAGATGAGAGTGCAGTTCGTCTTGATTCCTTCCTCGGTGAACCGCGCGATCGGCTCGAGACCCTGTTCGCTCATCGCAACCTTGACGACGATGTTGGGCGCCAGCGTCGCGAAGTGTCGGCCCTGTTGGAGCATACCATCGAGCTCCTCGGCGACCACCTCGGCGCTCACGGGGCCCGTCGTGATCTGACAGATCTGTCGGAGAACATCGTCGTAGCTGCCGCCGACTTTAGCAAAGAGCGTTGGGTTGGTCGTGACCCCGTCCAACACTCCCCAGCGCGCGGCAATGCGAATCTCGTCGATCTCGGCGGTGTCCAGAAAGATCTTCATCGTTCGTCTCAAGAGGCGAGGCAGAATGCTAGAACAGGGTTGGCGGACGGGAATGATCTCGACCAGCTCGAGCAAATACTGTTGTCCGCCATCACTTCTGAGTTCTACCACTACCGCCTGAAGGCCGCGATGGGACGCATGTACTTCTGTACCTAACGAACGCTTCATTGCCGGAGACACGCTGCCGGCGCATCCCTTCGCCCGTAACGCACAGAGTCAAACGAACCCACGATCCAGGAAAGGTCGAGCCATGAAACGTCTCGCACTCATTGCCCTCACCGTCGGCGCCGGGCTAATGCTCGCGCGACCAAGCACGGCGGCAGCACAGAGCAGCGCCCCGCCCGGCGGCGCGTACAAGCTGGTCAGCTCGCTCGTCGCGCTTCCGGATTTCGTGCCGGGACTTGGAACTCTGTACGTAGATCCCGCCACGCTGCCCGCCGGACCCTTTCTCGCCTATGACCACCAAGGGAGGCTAGTGAGCTCGATCTACATGATCCCGCTCAAGGACATGAACAGCCACAAGGCGTTCAGTGGTCTGAAGGTCGCGCACGAGCGCGTCGACCATGTCGACATGCTCTATAACGCCGGCCATCCGGGCGTCGCGGAGCCGCACTACCACGTGATCCTGTGGTATGTGTCGCCGCAGCGCGCGTCCCAGCTCGCGAAGTGACATGCAGTCACGTCGCGACTTCCTGAAAGCCGGCGGGATGGCTCTCGCCGGCTTTCAGCTCCTGCCTAACGACTTGTTTCGCTTGCCGAGCGCTGTCGAAATAGTCGAGATGCGCAGCGACATCGCTGGCGCTCACGTCTGGTTCGAGCCGATCGGACTGTACGTGGATCCTGGTACGACCGTGCGTTGGATCGCGCGGGAGAATGTGCACACGGCGACGGCGTATCACCCGCGGAACAACCATCACTCGCTCCGAATCCCCGAGCGTGCGGTGCCCTGGGACTCCGGATTCCTGGTGCATACCGGCGATCACTTCGAGGTGACGCTCACGGTACCCGGCGTCTACGACTACTTCTGCGCGCCGCATGAAGCGGCTGGAATGATAGGCCGGATCGTCGTGGGCAGATCGGAAGGGCCGGGTGCCCGGCCCTTCGACTACTGGGTTGGCAGGCCGGGAACCGACGGCTGGCTCCATGTCCCCGACGCCGCGCGCAAGAACTTTCCGAGCGTCGCCCGCATCCGCGCCGAGCGCCGCGTACATCCAGCCAGGGGAGCGACGGCTCGTTAGGCCGCTGATGACGGTCGTCGCCGCGCGGCATGCGGCCGGTGGCGTCGAGCCGCGCGCGTCCCGCTCGCGCGGTTCATGCGCGCACGCAGAACAGCCGCTAGCACAACCGCATCGTTATGCACCTCGTCACGCGCACCGAAGACCAGAGTGACGCGCCGGCGCGACGCCAGCGCGGCGATCTTTCGCAACAGGTCGCCTCGCTCACGCAGCTCCCGTTTGTAGCGCCGCTGGAACTCGGGCCACTTTTTCGCATCGTGTCCGAACCATCGCCGCAGCGGCGTGGATGGCGCGATCTCTTTCATCCATTCGTCGATCGCCAAACGTCGCTTACTCAGCCCACGGGGCCAGAGCCGGTCGACCAGGATGCGACGGCCATCCGCGCTCGATGCCGGCTCGTACGCGCGCTTCAGCTTCAGCATGTCGCATCTCCGCGCATGTGGTTGTTGCTCCTTCGTGTGTTAGTCGCATTGGTGAATATCTGATCGGGGTCTGCATGTGCACGAGTTTAGCAGTCGAATGGCAGAGTGTCGTTGGTACGGACGTCGCGGCCGCCAGTACAGTCGCCTCATTGTCGTGTGAGGCGCCAATCAGTGAGCTTGTGATCCCGAACCGATTGCCGGCTCGGAAGCATTGTCACCATGTTGCCGAGGATTAGAAAGTTATGACTACCGCAGATCTCAAGTCTGCGTTGCCACGGCTCGGGTTCCGCGCGACACCGCGACGCGTCCGCAGTGTGCGACCGAACCACTTCTCGAGCGCCGATCGCCTCGAAGTCATCCACGTCGCCGCGGAGTGCTGGCCGTTCGCTCGCACGGGTGGACTGGGCGAGGCGGTCGCCGGTCTCGCGGCATTTCAAGCAAGGCGTGGCGTCGACGTATCTGTAGTCATGCCGCTTTACCGCACGATCAGGGAAGCAGCGATCGAGATGCAGACTGTGGGAGCGCCGTTCATTGTCCCAGTTGGCGCCCGCCTCGAGGAGGTACAGCTCTACCGGACGCCACTGCAGTTGGGCAAGCCACGGATGTTCTTCATTGATCACACGTCCTACTTCGATCGCGATGGCATCTACGGCGAAGGAGGCGCTGACTACCCGGACAACGCCCGGCGGTTCGCGGTGTTCAGTCTCGCGGCGCTGTACGCCATACCACGCATCGCTCCTGGCGCGAACATCGTGCACGCGCACGACTGGCACACGGCGCTCGCCATTCCCGCCTTACGAGCGATCCCCACGTCGGCCGAGGATGGCCGTCACCCACTGAGGGTGTTCTCAGTGCACAACGCGGGCTTTCAAGGAAGCTTTCCCCTGGAAACGATCACCGACGTGGGATTCGACGGCGAATTGTACGACTCCCGACTATTCGAATCGAATGGCCGTATGAATTTCCTCAAGAGCGCATTGACGCACTGTGATCTTGCGGTGGCGGTGAGTCCGACTCATGCCCACGAGCTTCGCACAGCAGAAGGCGGGTTTGGGCTGCACGAGACGTTCGCGGCGCTTAGCGACCGTCTGGCCGGCGTGACCAACGGTATCGATTCCGACGTTTGGAATCCGGCGACTGATAAGTCGCTCCCCGCGCGATACACTCGTGGGGATTTCGCGGGCAAAGCAGCGTGCAAGGCAGCATTGCAGCGATCGTGCGGCCTGAAAGAACGGCCCTCCTCCCTGCTTTTCGCGATGTGCACTCGTCTCGCGCAGCAGAAGGGCTTCGACCTCGTTCTCGGAGCCGACCTCTTGAGTCGTACTGATGCACAGTTCGTGTTTCTTGGCCAGGGCGAGGCAAGATACGAGAAGGCGCTCGCGCATCTCGCAGCTGCCGCTCCTGAACGTGTGGCCCTGCGGCTGGACTTCAGCGATGATCTGGAGCACCGAGTGCTCGCCGGCGCGGATGCTCTGCTCATGCCGTCGTTCTACGAGCCCTGTGGGCTCACCCAGATGCGCGCGCAGCGCTACGGCACGATTCCGATCGCGCGTCGAGTCGGTGGCCTCGCGGACACCATCGAGGATGGTGCGAGCGGGTTCCTGTTTAACGACTACTCCTGCGAGGCGTTCCTGGCGAGCCTGCACCGAACTGCCGAGCGGTTCGCCGACGCCGGCGGCTGGAGAGAGATGATGCAGCGAGCAATGAGCCGGGACTTCGGCTGGCCCCGGGTGGCGGAAGAGTACATCGCGCTGTACAGGAGCGCTGACGGGACGTTGACGCAAGCGCGATCGGAAAACTGCGGGAGCTCACGTGTTGAAGCCTGACTTATCGTGACAATTCTGCTTTCCCAGCGAAAAGCATTCGGCCACCCCGGTATCGCGCCCCGCTGGACACGCAGTGCGAAGGACGCCGTCGGGACAGCTTATGCCGATTCGAGCCGTGTGTGGTTCACCGTCGCGCGCGGCATTCTGAACGAGGTGTATTTCCCAACGGTCGATCGACCGCAGATCCGCGATCTTCAATATCTGATCACGGACGGCACAACGTTCTTCCATGACGAACGACGGCACTTAACGAGCAAGGTCGAGTATCTCGACCCTCATGGCCTGGGCGTGCAAATCACCAGCATGGATCCCGATAGTCGTTATCAGCTCCAGAAGCAGATCATCACCGACCCGCATCAGCCGTGCGTCCTGATTCATACGCGGCTGGAGACTCAACCGCGTTTTGCAGGGAAGCTCAGGATGTTCGCGCTTCTCGCGCCGCATCTCGAAGGCGGCGGAGCGGCGAACAGCGGGTACGTTGCCGTGCGGGCGGGGCGTGAGACGCTCGTCGCCAATAAGGGCCGGACATGGCTCGCGCTGGGCGCGTCTCTTCCGTTCCTTCATCGATCGTGCGGCTACGTCGGTCGCTCGGATGGGTGGACCGATCTTGCGGATAACTATCAATTCGACTGGGAGTTCGACGCCGCCGAGGATGGTAACATCGCTTTGACGGGGGAACTGGATCTCACGAAAGGCCACGAATTCGTGCTTGGACTCGCCTTCGGCGAGACGCTCCATCACGCCGTAGCCACGCTGTCCCAATCGCTTGGCTTTGCCTTCGCCGACCACAAGCGGCGGTTCGTACGACAGTGGACTCGCGCCTTCCGAGGGCTGGCGCCACTCGCGGAAGTATCCGAGGACGGCGGCCGGCTCTATCGCGCGAGTCATAACTTGCTACTCGCCCACGAGGACAAGACGTATCCCGGCGCAACCATCGCGTCGCTCTCGATTCCGTGGGGCGAAGTGAGGGGGGACGAGGATCTCGGCGGCTACCATCTCGTCTGGACGCGCGACATGGTGAAGAGTGCAATCGGTCTTCTCGCCGCGGGAAACACCGAGCAACCGTTGCAGGCGCTCATCTATCTGGTCTGCGCGCAGCGCTCCGACGGAGGGTTCTATCAGAACTTCTGGATCGACGGAGAACCTTACTGGCAGGGCATTCAGCTCGACGCCGTCGCGCTTCCCATCATCCTGGCGTGGCGACTGCATCAGCTGCGGGCACTTCGGAACTTTGACCCCTATGCGATGGTGCTACGCGCGTCAGGCTATCTCATTCGCGAGGGCCCCGTGACGCCCCAGGAGCGTTGGGAGGAGAACAGCGGGTATTCGCCGTCCACCCTCGCGGCCAACATCGCCGCTCTGACGTGCGCGGCGTGGTTCGCGAGCGACCGCGGCGATGATACGACTGCGCAGTTCATTCAAGCGTACGCCGACTTTCTCGAGCGGCATGTCGAGGCATGGACGGTCACCACAGAGGGCTCGCTGCTCCCGGGCGTCAGCCGGCACTATATCCGTATCCATCCGGTTGATCCGGGTGACTCGGAGCCTAACGAGAACCCAAACGCCGGGCTGCTTGCGCTGCGCAACCGGCCACCCGGCGCCACTTTCGCATTTCCGGCGAAAGATATTGTGGATGCCGGCTTTCTCGACCTGGTGCGCTACGGGATCCGCGCGGCGGATGACCCACTCATCGAGGATTCGCTGCGCGTGATTGACGCCGTCCTCAAGATCGACACGCCGCTTGGTCCGTGTTGGCATCGGTACAACAATGACGGATACGGCGAGCGTCAAGACGGAGCACCGTTCAGCGGTTTTGGGAAAGGCCGCGCCTGGCCGTTGCTCACGGCCGAGCGAGGACACTACGAGCTCGCCGCTGGACGCGATGTACGACCTTTCATCAGAACGATGGAGGCCTTCGCAGGAGACACAGGCTTGCTTCCCGAACAAGTCTGGGACGAACCGAACCGACCGGAGTTCTACATGAACCTCGGACGGCCGACCGGCTCCGCGATGCCTCTGGTATGGGCGCACGCCGAGTACATCAAGCTATTGCGTTCCACAAAAGACGGTGCGGTCTACGACCGAATTCCCTCCGTGGTCGCACGATATCAGGAAGCAGATCCGGTGGGGCGAGCACGGTACGAAATGTGGAAGTTCAATCGACGCCCTCGCACAATCCAACCTGGCGGTACACTGCGCGTTCTCGCCGGCGCCGCATTCAAATTGCGCTGGACCGCCAACGAGTGGCGAGACATGTGCGACTCGCCATCCGTGGCGATCGGCGTCGGCGTCGATTTTGTCGACATCCCGGTTCCGACGAACCAGACGGCCCCAGTCAGGTTCACCTTCTTCTGGACGGGGCCGGGGCGTTGGGAAGGCAAGGATTTCTCAGTCGCGATCGACACGGCGTCGGCCTAACGACGCGGCGTCATCACGCTGCGGATGGCCCGACCGTTGAATCGTCGCGCGCGCGGTGGCCGGAAAAAGGGTGACCCAGTGAACCGACTTCTCGCGGTTGCGCCGGGTCGTGAAAGCTTTCGTAATCATCGCGGCAAGGGCGGCAAATGGCGTTAGGTAACCGATCATGACGCATCCTCCTGGGTGTTTGGCGAGTCTATCGACTCGTGGCGCGTGACGGCCGATCGGCGAAATGCTCTGCGACTGGCCACCATGTTCCGCACTCCATCGACCGCGCGAGGTTCTGTCGCTGGTACCGCCGTCGACGGCGATGGTACATGCGTTTCATTGTCGGCGTGCGTGCCAAGGGAGCACCTTCCCTCATCGATACAACACGAGGTAGCGCGCATGACGGTTCTCGAGGAGATGGCGGAATTCATCGTTCGCTCGACTCCGGAGAGTGTGTTGCCGGCGCGCCGCGTGGACCTCAAGATCCGGATCCTCGACTCGTTAGGCTGTGCCATCGGCGCGCTCGGTTGCGATCCGGTGCGCCATGTTCGCCAGTTCGTCACGGACTTTGCGAGCGATGGTTCCTGTACGCTCGTTGGCGGTGGCCGGAGTGCCCCGGATCGAGCGACGCTCTTGAACGGCGCTCTCGTCCGGTACCTCGATTTCAATGACAGCTATCTCGCCTCGCGCGAGACCTGTCACCCATCCGACAACTTGGCCGCCGTACTCGCGGCTGCGGAATTGGCGAAGACGGACGGCGGCACCCTGCTCACCGCGCTGGCGGTCGCGTATCAGGTGCAGTGCCGGTTGAGCGACTTGGCGCCGGTGCGTGACCGCGGCTTCGACCATACCACGCATCTGGCGTACTCCGTCGCCGCCGGTGTCTCGCGCGCGTTGTCGCTCGACGTCCGCCATACAGCAAACGCAGTCGCCATCAGCGGTACCGCGCTCAACGCATTGCGAGTGACGCGCACCGGAACGCTTTCACATTGGAAGGGACTGGCGGCGCCCTTTGCAGCATCAGCTGCCATGCAGGCCGCGCTCCTCGCGCAACGGGGCGTCACCGGTCCTGCCGAGGTATTTGAAGGCAACAAGGGCTTCATGCAGTCCGTTACCGGACCATTCGCTATCGACTGGGGCCGGGAGGGTCTCGATCGCGTTGAACGCACGATAATCAAGCGTTACAACGCCGAGGTCCACTCGCAGACCGCCATCGAAGCGGCTCTCGAGCTTCAACAAGCTCACGGATTCGAAGCGACCGATATCGAAAAAGTCGAGGTCGACGTCTTCGACGTTGCTCACCGCATCATTGGTGGCGGAGAAGAGGGCGACAAGACGCTCGTGTTCAGCAAGGAGGACGCGGACCATAGCCTTCCCTACTTGATCGCCGTTGCCCTCCTCGATCACATGGTGATGCCCGCGCAGTTCGCGCCTCGGCGCTTGCAGCGCGCTGACGTGCAGTCGCTCCTCTGTCGCGTCGTCGTGCAGCCTCTCGCCGAGTTCTCCGCCCGCTTTCCGGAGGAGATGCCGTCGCGCGTGACGGTGACGCTGACCGACGGGCGCCTCCTCACACGCACGTTGTCCGACTACCCCGGCTTCCGCACGCGACCGCAGTCCTGGGAGGATGCTGTCTCGAAGTTCACGGCACTTGCCGAACCTAATGCTTCGCAAACTGTGCGCGCCGACATCGTTGCCGCGGTGCATCACCTGGATCACATCACGGTCGGCGAGCTCACCAGCCCACTGAGCCATCTGAAGATGCCGACGCGTCGGACGGCGCTCCAGTCGGCTTGAGGTGAGCACACTGAGGAGGACGCAACATGGACACGATCACTCAAGCTCGGCGAACCGAGGCCTTCGAGTTCTTGCAGCGGAACGACCG
Source organism: Gemmatimonadaceae bacterium (assembly GCA_036496605.1). NCBI lineage: Bacteria > Pseudomonadati > Gemmatimonadota > Gemmatimonadia > Gemmatimonadales > Gemmatimonadaceae > Gemmatimonadaceae bacterium. Next base: position 26,226 of record DASXKV010000027.1, read on the forward strand.
GCAACCGAAACCTCGCACTCGCGGGATCACGGAGATCCGGGGTCCGTATTATACGCCGTTAGGCAAGCGCGCACTGCAGGACATTCTCGAAACGATGGGCACGTGGGTGGATACGTTGAAATTCGCTGGCGGCTCATTCACGCTGATGCCCAAATCGGCGCTCGAGGAGCTGATTGCGCTGTGCCACGAACATGGAGTTCTCGTGTCGACCGGCGGCTTCATCGAGCGTGTCCTCACCCAGGGCAGTGGCGCCGTTGCGCAGTACATCGACATCTGTCGCGCAATCGGGTTCGACATCATCGAGCTCTCGAGCGGCTTCATCACCATTCCAGTTGATGACTGGCTTCGACTGATGGACCGCGTACAGAAAGCTGGGCTCAAAGCGAAGCCGGAGGTTGGAATTCAATTTGGTGCCGGAGGTGCGACGGCAGCTGATGAGCTGGTGGCCGAAGGAACGCACGACGTGGGCTGGATGATCCAACTCGCGCGTCGCTTCCTGGAGGCTGGTGCTCACCAGATCATGATCGAATCAGAGGGGATCACCGAGAATGTTCGGTCATGGCGGACCGACGTGCCGGCACGGCTCATCGAGGCACTCGGGCTCGAGCGGATCATGTTCGAGGCGGCAGACCCGGAAGTCTTTGCCTGGTACGTCAAACACTACGGTCCGGAAGTGAATCTGTTCGTCGATCACAGCCAGATCGTGCAGCTCGAGGCGTTGCGTCAGGGAATCTGGGGCACGGCCAGCCTGTGGGGACGTGTGGTGACGTACCAGGGCTGAGCAGCGTGAACTAGCCGCGGCACAGAGCGAGGTACGCGCGTTTCTTCGCTCGGTACGAATGCTTCATTGTCGCCGCTGTCCGCCCCGCCTAACCATGCTCTTGTGGCGCGTACGCACCGAAACGCCACATGCATGAGGAGGCTCAGATGACACATGTCAACGCAACAGATGATCTAACTCGCCGGCCTCGCGACACAGCCGAGGCGCAGCCATTGGCCACAATTACCCTGACTCACAAGCACAACTCATTGCTGGAGGGAACCGTTCTTGGGTTAGTTGTAGCAACCTGTATATGGGTGTGGCTCGCCGCGATCGATGGGATCGCTGGCGAACCGTTTCTCACGTTCAACGTCCTGGGCGGCATCGCTGGCTTTACGGTGATGCATTACTTGCTCAACGTGGCATATGGCGTGGCCATACTGTCGATCATCCACACCGCGGGGCGTACGCCGAGTGCAATCTTTGCGGTGGGCTTCGGATTTCTCATGCTGGAATTCGCCTTCGCGCTCGTGACGGCCGCATTCTCGAGTGGCCGGCTCGGTGAGCTCGCCTGGGTCCGTCTGTTCGGCGGAAGTGTGATCGGCGCGGTGATCGCGATCGTCATTGTCACGCGACGGCATTCCCTCGTGGCGCTCCTCCATCAAGCCGAAGAGGAAACATGACGATCGCAACAACGCTCGATCGGGCTACGATCAACACTCGTTCGTACTTACTGCGCACTCTCGCATGCATACGCTCGTTAGGCGCTATATCAAGACTGGCATAGGCTTTCTCGGCGTCGGTCTTGGCATTGGCGTTTGGCTGCTCGTCAGGCGAGAGTTGTATGGCGTGTATGCCAGTCCCTTCGAGACGAGCGCGCACACGCACGCGCTTCTTGTCGGCTTCGTCATGGAAATGATCCTTGGCGTAGCCCTTTGGCTCTTCCCGCGACCCGAAAAGGGCGATCTGCGTTACAAGCCACGACTCGCCGACGCAGCCTACTGGCTACTCACCATTGGTACAGCCGCACGAGTCATCGGTGAGCTCACGCGACCTTTCTTTACGGCGATTTGGCTTCGGTGGCTGATTGTGATTTGCGGAGTCGCGCAGACAGCGGGGCTGCTGCTTTTCTTTTTCACGATGTGGCCACGCATCCGACCGCTAGGCAGCGCCGTACGCGAGCGGGCGGGTGAGCGCTTTTGAGCGGTCGCGGTGCTCAATGTGTGTATGGCGTCGCGATTGCCATCAGCGAGTTGCGATCGCGCTCGCGGGACCATTTTCTGCACTACAAGCCGGAACAATCGAGGAAAACACTCTCATGCTCTCTGTTCCCGAATCTCCGCAGCACGCGCAATTCCCATCGGCCAAAGCAGGGCACGCAACAAGTAGCGAGCGTACTGATGGCGACGCCACGGATACACCAACGAGCCGCCGTGGATTTCTCGCCCGACTTTCCGCGCTCGGGCTCGTGATACCCGGAGTCGGTGCCGCCCTCACTAGTTGCTCGCGCGGCGCGCCTAACGCCTCCGACACTGAGCAGTACGGCAGTGGGCGTGGTCAGTCTGCGGCGACTCATCAGCTGCCCGTGCGCGGGGTCCGCAATCCCGATAGCCGGCTCGACACGGTGCACGGCGCGGAGCACCGCACGACGACGACAGCGCCGAGTGCAACCAACGCGACGTACCAGCGATACGATCCGACACTTCCGCCGCTGCCAAAGGAGCGCACGCAGCACATTCACTGGCGAGCGCAGGAACAACCCGTACGGATCTCGTCGGATGTCGTCGTTGCGGCGTGGACATTCGAGCGAAGTCTGCCAGGACCGATCGTGCGATGCCGCGTCGGCGATACGATCGAGTTCACGCTCACGAACGACCACGACGTACCGCACTCGATGGACTTTCATGCGGCGCAGATCGACCCGAAGACGGCGTTCCGGTCTGTGCTCAAAGGACAGTCGGTGTCGTACACGTTCCAACCTCGTTATGCGGGCGCCTTCTGCTATCACTGCGGCAGCTCACCGGTCCTGATGCACATCGGGTCGGGAATGGTGGGGGCGATCATCGTCGATCCGCCTGCGCGGTTGCCGCCGGCGAAAGAGTTCGTGCTCGTGCAGAACGAGTTCTATCTCGGAGCGGCCACGAACGGTGTGCATCCATTCGACTACACAAAGATGCTCAGCGCACTGCCCGACTATGTCGCCTTCAACGGCCGTCCCGGACAGTATCAGTCCGAACCAATCCGCGTGAAGCGGGGCGATCGAGTGCGCTTCTATATCGTCGATGCCGGTCCGACGGTACCATGCGCCTTTCACGTCGTCGGCGCGCAGTTCGACACCGTCTACCTTGGTGCACCACCGTCGAACGCCATTCGCGGTGTGCAAACCTTCAATGTTCCGGCCGGCGGTGGGATGATCTTCGAGCTGGTCGCGAACGTGGCCGGGGAATTTCCGTTCGTGAACCACCAGTTTGGCCACGGCCAAAAAGGAGCAATCGGGGTGCTCGTCGTGGACGAGTAACGCGCTGGATGCGTACGTCTCCGCATGTACGCAGCTCTGCGGTTCTGAGCGCGATCATTCCGTGCCGCCCATTTCTGCGCCGTAACATCACCATGAGACCGGTCAGAGCGCGAATGACAATTGCGCCGTACCCCAGAAGGCCTAACGAGAGCATCGGACGCAGAGCCTCTGCGAACCGCACGCCCACCAATGATATCGCAGCAGCATCTTGACCACCCTTCTCTCAACGGTGACCCAAGCGCGAAAGGTGGTCACCATTGTGGTCACCGTTTGAGGCAGCGAAAAGGCCTGCCGAGATCGGCAGGCCAGTTCTGTAAGTGCTTATCTGAGAGCTTACAAAGAGCGGGCGATGGGACTCGAACCCACGACGTCCAGCTTGGGAAGCTGGCATTCTACCAACTGAATTACGCCCGCGTTGTCCTCTAATCTACCGCCGCTCAGCCAATCCGAAAACCCGCTCGCCCCAAACGCTTCGGCCACGAGCGCGAACCACGCTACCCTCGGCGATCATCGAGCTCACATCCCACTTCGCCGAGGTACGAGTGGAAACCACGTCCTCCTCTGCCGCCCCGCCAACCTGGCGAACCGTGATCCTGTGGATTGCAACCGCGCTCGCCGCTCTCCCGATCTTCGCCGCGGGCCTCCCCAAACTCCTTGGTCAAGGAGGCTGGGTGCACTCGTTCGCTCACTGGGGACTTCCGTCGTGGCTCGTGCCGGTCGTTGGCGCCGCAGAGGTACTTGGCGTGGCGGCTCTGCTGATCCCGCGCACTGCTACAGCCGGCGCCGCGCTGATCGCGGTCATCATGATCGGCGCCGCGACCACTCACGCGGTGCACGGTGAAACGCCGCGCGTCGTCTTCACGAGTATTCTTTGCATTGTGTCTCTTTCCATCGGCTGGGCGCGACGCGAGAGCTTGCGTCGCTCACTGCCGAGTGGACGCCAGCCTAACGAGTAAGCTCAGGACGTCGCCTGTTGCGCGGGTGGCGGTTCCGTCCGCGGCCGTTGCCGCCGCGCACGGCTCTCGATACGCGCGAGGCAGTCTCGCGCGATAGCGACCTCCTGCTGAGCGCCGATCTCCTCGGCGATAGCGAGCGCGCGCCGGTAGCACCGTTCCGCATTCGGATAATCACCGAGTCGGTCGTTGATCGCACCGATCAGCCGAAGACACTCGATCTCGCGCCACCGGTTGCCACTCGTCGCGAAGTAGCCGAGCGCGACGCTCGCCTGTTCCTCGGCCTTGTCGTGCAACCCGCGAGCGTCGAGCGCCTCGGCGAGATTCACCGTCGCGAGTGCGATCAGGTCAGCGTACTCCTCCTCGCGGGCGACGACGAGCGCCTGCTCCAGCAGCTGTTCCGCGAGTTGAGCATTTCCTCGATCGAGGGCGACGCGCGCATGGTTGTTGAGCGCCATCGCTTCCCCGAGCCGGTATCCGGCATGACGAAACCACCCAAAGGATTCCGTGAACGCGCGTTCTGCGGTCCCCAGCTGACCTTGTTGCGCCATCACGGTTCCAATGTTTTGTAACGCAATGCCTCGCTGACGCGGCTCGTCGGTCGTGTCGAGAATACGATTGAACAGTCTTAGTGCCTCGGCGAACTGGCCCTGGCACAGGAGCACCAGCGCCTCCGCGTTCAGCGCGTCGCTCAAGAGCATCGCAAGGTTGCCCTTTTCAGCAGTCGCCTGAGCTCGTCGCGCCGCGTCGATGGCGCAGTCCCACTCACATCGGAGCCGATGTACCCGCGATTGATGCGTCAGAGCCTCGGCGACAGTCGCGGGATCGTTCGATGACTCCGCCGCCGCAGAGTAGCTCTCGAGCGCACGGTCGAGCACACCGTGGCTCTCGCAGCGCCTGCCCTCATCGATGAGCTCAATAGGCTCGGGCATGTCGTTTGCCGAACGAAGTGTTCTTGCTTCCCTTCCCCGCACCACCGTACCGCAAAAGCTGGGCGAACCTCCAGGGGCCACAACGATGGGTATCTCGCGGAAGTTGAGAATGAAACTCGCCGCAATCCTTGCGACGGGCCTCTTGGCCTTCACCTCTTCCTGCGATTGGCATCTCGGGCCGCCGCCGGCGCAAGCGACTCTTGCCGTCTGCCCAAGCGGTCAGACGCAGAGCACCTCGAGCCTGCTCGGCGTTCTTGGGGGTACTGTCTCGATCGGAGGGACTTCGGTTCTGGTCCCGGCTGGAGCGCTGCTCTCATCGACGAACATCGCCCTCACGATACCTGCCTCCTCGTTCATGGAGATCGGTGTCACCGCGAACGGTGGCCATTTTCTCTTCCAGCAGCAGATCGCGATAACGATCGACTACTCGCGGTGTAGCTCGACCGTTCAGCAGAAGACGCTGAGCGTCTGGAACATCGATCCCAACACGCACCAGTTGCTCAAGAACATGGGCGGGATCGATAACAAGCTGTTGCATCAGATCACATTCACCACGATCCACCTTTCCGGGTACGCGTTGGCGTTTTGATCGTGGTTGCCGTAGCGAGGCGCCGCCGGATTGCTCCGGCGGCGCTTTTTTAGTCCTTGTACGGATCGAGCTCGTTCTCGCCCGCCATGACGACGATGATCGGGCGGAGCGTGTGTAATAACTCGACACTGGGTCCCTGCGCCGCGAGGACATCGGGGAGCCGGCGATAAGCGTGCGGGCTCTCGTCGAGGCCGCCGCCGCGCAGAATGACACCTTTTCCGCCGACCCACTCACGCAGCATCTCCCAGGAAACCTTCCCAGGCGATTTCACCTCGCCGGTCTTGCGATTGACCTTGCCGCGCGCTTCGGTGCGACTCATGACGCGGCCGGCACCGTGCACCGTCGAGTACAGCGCGCCGCGCTGCTCGTCGCTATCGCCGGCCGCACCGGCGAGAATCACCGCGTCGTCGCCCATCGAGCCGCCGACGAAGCCCTTCTGACCAGGAAACGCCGGCGTCGCGCCTTTGCGGACGACAATGTACTCCTCACCGTCGTGCTTCTCGGTCCACGCAAAGTTGTGATGATTGTGAACCAGCTCCATCTCGCGACCGCCAAGGATCGAGACGACTTTGCGCGCGACCCACTCCCGGCCAGCGTACGCGTACTCGCCGGCGAGATTCATGAGGTGCCAGTAGTCGTGGCCTAACGGGTCGTCGATCGCGAGCAGCGCTTCCTTCTCGGGCACGCGCTCGCCCCACTTCTTGCCTTGCGAAAGCGCGAGAAATCCCGAGGCGACTCCGTGACCGAAACCGCGCGACCCGAAGTGGACGCCGATCCAGATGCGACCCTGCTCGTCGGCGAAGATGTCGACGTAGTGGTTTCCGCTCCCGACAGTGCCGAGCTGATTGCGCGCTTTCGCGTTGAGCGAGGCGCGGTCCGGCTTCGCCGGGATTGCGCCCCACACGTCCGACTCGAAGAGAGGATGATCAGTCGGCGCGTCGTCGGCGAGATTGTTGCGCCCCATGCCGAAGCTGATCGTGCCTTGAATCTCGTCGGCGATGTGTTCGAGCTCGTTAGGCGTGAACTGCTCGAGGGTGAGGTTCGTGCGGATCGCCGCGTTGCCGCAGGCGATGTCGAACCCGACGCCGACGACGGACACCTTGCGCCGATACGCCGCGACGCCACCGATCGGCATGACGTAGCCAAGGTGGCCGTCGGCCATCAGCGCGACGCGCTCGGCCCGACTCGCGACGTCGGCAAGCTGCGCCAGCGTTTTCTCGTCGTGTGTTCCGAAGATCATGTCCGAGAATGTAGGCTTTTTGGTTCATCGCAGAATTCCGGGAACGGTTTCCGCGACCTCCCACGGCTCGCCGCGTCGAAGGCCGAGCTCCAGAAGCGAGACGTCAGTAATGAGCTCCGGCCTTTTCGAGGTGGCACTCCGGCATCTCACCCACCATCGGCGAGCCCAGCTCCGAGCCACGAGAAGGCAGCAACGAGCTGCGAGATTGAGCTCGAGCCGTGAGCCATCTCGCACCTGAACCTCGATCTCGAAACCAGTCCTTGGCGTCTCGTGGCCGACAACAAAAACGCGCCCCTCGGGGCGCGCATGATTTTTCAAGAGAGAGCCAGCGGTCGGGATTGAACCGACGACCGCCTGGCAACTGACTCGTTGCATCGGGCCAAGTTAGCACAGTCCTCACTCTCGCTTCAGAGAGACGAAACCAAGGCACTAGGCGCGACATGGCCCGTGGAGGGCCCGAATCGGCCGCAGAGAGTGCTACCAAATGCAAACGTGGCCACAAGCGACCACCGAGATGACAGGCTCATCGCTTTTGATGCGCCACGCTCCAGTTCCATTTGGCACACGAATAGGCACGCGCCGAGGTGGCTCGTATGAGTCGCCGCACCTCGGCTCGCGCTGTCTGCTTCGGTGATCTGAGTGTTGACGAGGTTGTCAATCGCTGGCGACTCTACGGCGGCGAGCCGATGGCGTTGCGGGAGGCGGCACGCTCTCGCTCATTCGGCGGCTCGGTGGCTGCCGCGAAAGAGTATTTCGCTCGCACCGGACTCTTTCTCGCATCCATCGAGCACCCGACCTGCGACTCGGATCACCAACGACATCGGCTGATCGCCCGCGCGATTCGACGGGCGCGCGAGGACCTCTTGGCGGGCTACGGACCACCTTCGGCGCGGTTTGTCTCGCTCGACTGTATCGCCAACCGCGGCGCGCCAGACCCGGAACTTGAGAAGCTTCTAACGATCGCTGAGCGACCGTTCGCGCCGACCGATCGCGAAAGTGAAATGCGTGAGCTCGTGCGTATCGCGACGGCACCTCAGGAGAGGCAACTCATCGAAGCCTTTCGGGAGAAGCAATGTCGATCGCTCGCTCACGTCGAGCGCTTGTACGGCTGGAGTCGCGGGCAGGCATCGGTGATCGCGTCTCGCCTCCGCGAGAAGGTGCTCCGCAAGCTCGCTGCCTAACGCGGCTTTGTTAGGGGTCGAACGCCTATAGAGAGAAGGGCCGCACATCACCCGACTCCTTGGGATATGACCTGCTTCCTGACAATCTCCATCGGCAAATCAGCCGATAGCGCCAGGCCACTCCTCGCGAGTACGAACCAAGCACTCGTGCGCCACGCGATTCGTGGATTTTTCCACCTCGTGGACCGCGACGATCGTGGCGAGACCCAGCTCCCCGATCTCCCCCACGCCGACGGTGCAGGCGAATACCAGTGGAGTCAGTGTGACATCGACTTTGAGTTGGAGAGGGCGGATGCGATCGAGAATGTTGCTCTCGCTGACGGCGAAAGTGGGACTTGGGACGACGAGACCCGCGCGCTTGCTGCCTGGCACCGCGAGCGAGCGCGCGCGATCGCGCTCCTCGTGCAGCAGCGCGACCTCGCGGTAAAGGTTGATCCCGACGGCGTCCCTTTTCTCGCGGACTCGAATTCCGACGGAGCGCCTCTCTCGGTGAGGGTGAGTTCTGACGGCGTGCCCTATCTCGCGGAGTCCTCGAAATCGACTCCCGTGGCCGCGGAGGGCTGACGTCATGCCACCCACCTACCTCGGCCAAAGCGCGACGCCTGCGAACGCGCAACTCGACACGCTGCCGCAACTCGGTGGCCTGTTAGGCGCCCTGCCAGCGACGGTCGTCGCGGCGCTCGCCGCGTTCAACGTGATTCCGGTTGTTGCGAGTGCGGCGGCGCGCGACGCGCTGATTCCGGCGCCGATCGTCAACATGCGTGTCGAGCGCAGCGATACGGGCTCGCGCGAGCGCTATGACGGCACGGATTGGCGAGCCGAGGGCGTGTTGCGATCGGCCGGCCCCTTCATCGCGACCACGTCGAAAGCGGGATTCGTGGGCGATGGTGTCAATGACGATTCGGTCGCCCTCGCTGCTGCCGATGTGAGTGCTGTGGCCTCGGGCGGGCTCCACGAGCTCGATCTCAGCGCAGCACCCACGCGTGTGTTCGTCAACTCGAACCTGGTACTGAACGCGCGGTTCCGACCGAACAGCGCTGCCACGGCGCGCATCTATGTGGGAGCAGGAAAAACGCTCACCATCGCCGACATGGAGGCAGGCGATTACGGGGTGTTCGATCCCACGGCGCCGGGAACGGTTGTACTCCCAAATCGGCAAGTGGTCAACCCGATGTGGGGCGGCGTCATCGGCGATAATGCGCATAACGAGATTCCCGCGCTCAACTTTGTCGTCGCGTCGATTGCCGACAACAGCACGGTCGAGTTTCCTGGCCATCTGACGATGCGG